>JAGXSZ010000040.1 GCA_018333515.1 Actinomycetota bacterium | reverse complement strand
CCCCTGCCGGTCTATCTTTGCCTCATTTTTGTCGGCAGGTTTACGACCTCCAGGCGCTACACCTCCGCGAGCTTGCCCCTCGCCAGCGCAACTTTGCCGGTCCTGACCAGCTCTTTGATACCGTAAGGCCTCAGGAGGTCTTCGAGCGCCTGTATCTTGTTGGACGTGCCGGTTATCTCGATGGTCAACGTAGACTTGCTGACATCGATGATATTTGCCCTGAAGATATTGGCCGTCTCGACTATCTCCGGGCGCATATTCGGCGGCGCGTTCACTTTTATAAGTACGAGTTCACGCTCGACCGAATCCGCCGGGTCCAAATCGCTTATCTTCAAGACGTTTATCAGCTTGTACAACTGCTTGGTTATCTGCTCGAGCTTGACGTCGTCGGCGTCGACGACGATGGTCATGCGCGAGATATCCGCGTCCTCGGTCGTACCCACCGCTAAGCTGTCGATATTGAAACCGCGCCGGCTGAAGAGGCCGGAGACTCTCGCTAAAACTCCCGGTTTGTTCTCGACGAGAACCGATAGTATATGCTTCATTCTCCTACTCCTCCCCCTCATCCATCATCTGACTTAACGACGCGCCCGGGATACCGCCGAGCATCTCATCGATTGACGCTCCCGGCGCGACCATCGGGAAGACGTTCTCTTCGCGCGCGATCACAAAATCTATAAGAATCGGCTCGCGGTCTTCGATTGCCTGCTTTAAGACCTTCTCGACCTCGGCCGTCTCGGTTACCCGAACTCCCTTTATGCCGTAAGCGTCGGCCAGCTTGACAAAGTCGGGCGTGCCGACGTTCAGGTCGACGTGGGAATATCTTCTATCATAGAAGAGTTCCTGCCACTGGCGAACCATCCCTAAGTAGCCGTTGTTGAGTATCGCGATGATTATCGGCAGCTTGTTGACCGCGACCGTCGCCAGGTCCTGCGAGACCATCTGGAAGCCGCCGTCGCCGTCGATGTCGAAGACGAGCGCGTCGGGGCGCCCCACCTGCGCGCCTATGGCTGCGGGCAGACCGAATCCCATCGTTCCCAGGCCGCCGGACGAAACAAAACTGCGCGGCTTGTTCGCACTGTAGAACTGCGCCGCCCACATCTGGTTTTGACCGACCCCGGTTGCGACTATCGTATCCATCTTTTTAGACAGCTCGCTTATCTTCTCCACGACATACTCGGGGCGTATCTCGCCGTTCTGGTGATAGTGGAGCGGGTACTTCTTCTTCCAGCCCGCTATCATCTCGTGCCACCTCGTCTTGTCCGCGTGCGGCTCACCTATCTTCTTGACCGCCGCCACGAGGTCGCCGAGGACGACCTTCAAGTCGCCGACTATGGGGACGTCGACCGCCACGTTCTTGCCTATCTCGGCGGGGTCGATATCTATGTGGATAATCTTCGCGTGCGGCGCGAAGGTCGAAACCTTGCCGGTAACGCGGTCGTCGAAGCGGACACCGACCGCCAGAATCAAGTCGCTATCCATTATCGCGTAATTCGCGTACCGGGTCCCGTGCATCCCGAGCATCCGCAGAGAGAGCGGGTGCTCATCGGGAAAGGCTCCTTTACCCATAAGCGTCGTCGTTACCGGCACTTGTATCAGTTCCGCCAATTCCTTAAGCTCATCCCAAGCCTGAGACTTGATGATTCCGCCGCCGGCATAGATGATGGGCTTCTCGGCCTTGTTCATCATCTTAGCAGCTTCCCTTATCTGCCTGGCATGCCCTTTGTAGGTCGGCTTGTACCCCGGTATCGTAAAATCGCTCGGGTAGTTAAAATCTATCTCCGTTTTCGCGATATCAACCGGTATATCGATAAGGACCGGACCCGGCCTGCCGGAGACGGCGAGCTGAAACGCCTGCCGGACGATGAGCGGCAGCTGGTTGGCATCCTTTATCAGATAATTGTGTTTAGTAATCGGCAATGTAATGCCGGTTATATCCGCTTCCTGAAATGCGTCGGTTCCGAGCACATGCGTCGCGACCTGTCCCGTAATTACTACTATCGGAACAGAGTCCATAAACGCGTTGGCGATTGCCGTGACGACATTTGTCGCCCCCGGCCCCGAAGTCACAAGACAAACACCCGGTTTTCCGGTAACGCGCGCGTAAGCGTCGGCCGCATGGCCCGCGACCTGCTCGTGCCGCACGAGTATATGCCGAATATTCTTCGCATAATACAGCGCGTCGTAGATGGGCAACACCACCCCGCCGGGATAGCCGAAAATGACATCTACGCCTTCCATCTCCAGACTTTTGATTAATGCTTCCGCTCCTGTTATACGCATTCACATCACCTCCAATTTTTCTATCAGCTGTCAGCGTTAGGCTGACGACTATTCCAAAATCGCCCCTTTAGCGGCGGACGATACCATCCGCGCGTAAAGCGCGAGATATCCCTTCTTCACTTTGAATTCGGGGGCGTTCCAACTGCCCATGCGAGCTTGTAATTCGTCATCAGTAAGTTTGACATCGAGCGCTCTGCCCGGAATATCTATTTCTATCGTGTCGCCCTCTTTGAGGGCCGCTATCGGGCCGCCCTCCTGGGCTTCCGGTGAAACGTGGCCGATAGCGGCACCGCGCGTACCGCCGGAAAAACGACCATCGGTGATGAGCGCGACCTTGTCGTCCAGGCCCATGCCCGCCAAAGCCGACGTCGGCGTGAGCATCTCGCGCATGCCGGGGCCGCCTTTCGGCCCCTCGTAGCGGATGACGATGACGTCCCCCGGGTTTATCCGGTTGCTCAATATCGCATCTGTCGCCTCCGGTTCACCGTCAAAAACGCGCGCCGGACCGGAATGCACCAGCATCCTTTCAGCGACCGCGGCCTGCTTGACCACCGCTCCATCGGGAGCCAGGTTTCCGAAGAGAATCGCGAGCCCGCCCGTCTCTGAATACGGGTCGCTAAGCGGCCTGATAACCGTGTTGTCGAGAACCTCCACGCCGGACAGGTTGTCCGCCAATGGCTTCCCGGTAACCGTCATAACCGTCGTATCCAAATGACCGCCCTTGTTAAGCTCGGCCATTACCGCCATGATTCCGCCCGCCCGGTAGAGGTCCTCGATATGCTGAGTGCCCGCCGGGCTTATCTTGCAAAGGTTAGGCGTCTGTTGGCTTATCTCATCGACCATCTCCAGGTCGAACTCTATATCCGCTTCATGAGCGATGGCCGCCATATGAAGTACCGTGTTGGTCGAACCGCCGAGCGCCATGTCGACCGCGAGCGCGTTCCTAAACGCCTCCTTGGTCAATATCCGATCCGGCTTGATATCGCTCTCCAGCAACCCCATGACCGCCATGCCCGCGTGCTTAGCCAGGCGAATCCGCTCCGAATAGGTCGCGGGGATTGTCCCGTTGCCCGGGAGCCCCAGGCCTATCGCCTCGGTGAGGCAGTTCATCGTGTTAGCGGTAAACATACCCGAGCATGAGCCGCAGGTCGGGCAAGCGCAGCTCTCGTACTCGGCAAGCTCCTCTTCGGTCATCTTGCCCGAGCCGACGGCGCCGACCGCCTCGAAGACGCTGATAAGGTCGATGTCTTTGCCGCGATACTTTCCGGCGAGCATCGGCCCGCCGCTCACGACCACCGACGGAATATTCAACCGGGCGGTTGCCATAAGCATCCCCGGCGTTACCTTGTCGCAACTAGGGATGAGCACCAGCGCGTCGAAACGGTGCGCTTCGACGACCAACTCGACCGAGTCGGCGATTATCTCCCGGCTCGGCAGCGAATACTTCATCCCGGCATGGTTCATAGCGATGCCGTCACAGACGCCTATCGTCGAGAACTCGAACGGGGTGCCGCCGGCGAGGCGAATCCCCGCCTTTACCGCCTCGGCTATCTTGTCCAGGTGAATATGGCCCGGCACAATATCATTGGCGGAGTTAGCAACACCAATAAACGGCCGGCTCATCTCTTCGTCGGTCAACCCGGTCGCCTTCAAGAGCGACCTGTGCGGCGCCCGAATAACTCCTTTTTTAACCTCATCGCTTCTAAGTGCCATAGAACCCTCCGGATGATATTCTGAACTAAAAAACCCCCCATCCCTTATGGGACGAGAGGAATATCTCGCGGTACCACCCAACTTCAGCAAGGTTATTTTCAACCTTACCGCTCTCTGCACCCGTAACGTGGGCAGACGGGTCAAGCTACTCGGCGACGCTCGCTGTTCACATGACCGGCTCAAGGGCGACGTTCGACTTACATCCTATACCGGCTTCCCACCACCCCCGGCTCGCTCTTATAGTAAGAAAGTCTACTACTCCCCGTCATAGCCTCTGTCCTTGTAGGTTTTCTCTTAGTAGATTTACTTGGAGAATATTAGATGGATTATACAGAACGCAAAGGTGGGTGTCAATATACCGTTGGAAACTCGGATGTTACAAGGCGACAATTGAACACAGTTTGCAAATTGCTCTCGATAAGGGCTTGCAACTTCATTTCGAGTGCAAAATTGGACTGCGTTAAGACTGATAATTTTTGATTGGCAATTTCAAAAAGAGACATATTATTTTTCCAAAAAATATTTTGTTATGGAAGGGGCGTGCCAACGCAACCCATCAGCCGCGCCGCTTTTTGGCGTCGGCTGGATGGGTTTGTTAGCCCATTCTTGATTCCCTGACTGCGTCCAGGATGTCTTGGGTCGTTGCTTTGGTTTTAACCCCTGCAACATCAAATGGGGACTTGGTTTTTTGATCTTTTGCCTTTAGAGAAAATACCGAGCCATCCTTTCTTCGAATTTCGATTTCTTCTCTTTGAGCAATCCGTAACAACTTTGAAAGATTCTGACGTGCCTCTGAATAAGTAAATACTTTCATGTCTAATTACTCCAATATGTCGATATTTAATTCGGCAGCCACATGCTTCATACGGTTATCGAGCGTAAGCTTCCGTTACGGTTAGACCCAGAGGCTTTATAACATCTTCTCGTAAAACCTCTCCGGGGTGAGTTGGTTTTCTCATTCTAAACACTCCTCATAAATTTAATGATAATCACGGTAATCTACATCTGTTGCATCTGTGCCGTCAGACCGAAAAATAACTCGCCGGTTGCCGCTAACCCAAACAGACCAATTTTGCCGCCTGTCACCGAGCACTCACACACCCTACAAGCTATCCAAATACTCGGCGACGAGCTTTTCTGTGGCATCGATTTCCGTGCGCCCTATCCTATCGAAGGTATTCTTGGGCGTGTGCCGGCTGTTGTCTTTTCAGACGCGTCGCATGTGGCGTCGGGCGCTTCCGTCTTCAAGCCGGCGCTCTTTAGAAGTACGTAGATGCCGGTGGCCGCTCTCTCGACAACGAGCGATTCTACCACCGCAGGCCCCCACAACCAGCCCAGGCTTAAAATCACGAAAACGAGGCCTAGGATTAAAAGGCCTCGTTTTAAAATCATAGGATGTTGCCCCCCCATGCATACTATCAGCAATCCGTCTTCTGCTAATGCCGCCACTTAAAGCCCGACACTTTAATCGCAGGCCGAACGCTCGCGGCTGACCGCTTCTCTTACGATTGAATCTTGTCGATAATCGCGTCGGCTATCCCCGACGTTCCGGCGGTTCCACCTAAGTCATAAGTTACGTTCTTGCCTTCGGCGATAACGTCGCGCGTCGCGTTAAAGACTTTGTCCGCGGCTTCACGCTCGCCGAGATGCTTGAGCATCAAGACACTCGTCAAAATCAGCGCCGTCGGGTTGACCTTGTTCAGCCCGGCGTATTTGGGCGCGCTGCCGTGGACCGGCTCAAAAACGGCGTATTCTTCGCCGATGTTGGCGCCCGGCGCCATACCGAGGCCGCCCACCAGTCCGGCGCACAAATCGCTTAGGATGTCGCCGTAGAGGTTGGGGCATGCAATCACATCATAGAGTTCAGGCTTTTGGACGAGCTGCATGCACATATTGTCCACGATTCTATCCTCGGTCTCGATATCGGGATAGTCCTCGCCGACCTCGTTCGCCACGCGCAAGAAGAGGCCGTCGGAATATTTCATGATATTGGCCTTGTGGACCGCGGTGACTTTTTTACGCCCTTCCCTCCGGGCATATTCGTAAGCGAAGCGAACGATGCGCTCGCTGCCGCTTACCGAAATCGGCTTGATGCTGATGCCGGCGTCTTCGAAACGGAACTTGCCGCCGCGCTCCTTGATAAAATCGATAAGCTCTATCGCCTCATCGCTTCCTTGTTCAAACTCGATGCCGGCGTAGAGGTCTTCGGTGTTCTCGCGCACGATGACCAAATCGATATCCTCATACCGGCTTTTGACGCCTTTTAAGCTATAGGCCGGGCGCAGGTTCGCGTAGAGGTCGAGCGCTTTCCTGAGCGCGACGTTAACGCTGCGAAAACCCGTGCCGACCGGTGTGGTTATCGGTCCCTTTATCGCGACCTTGTTTCTCTTAACCGACTCGATAACCTGGTCGGGCAAGGGCGTGCCGTATTTATCCATTACATCAGCGCCGGCCTCTTGAATCTCCCAATCGATTTTGACGCCGGTCGAATCGACCACGCGGCGCATCGCCTCGGATATCTCCGGCCCGATACCGTCACCCGGAATCATCGTAATTGTATGCATCATAAGGTCCACCTCTCCTTGTCCGCCTTGTTGCGTAGGGGCGGAGCTTGTCTCCGCCTCATATTATTGCGTAGGGGCGGAGCTTGTCTCCGCCCAAACAACGTTAACCCTCAACCACTAAATCGCAATTTACCAATACATTTTTTTACCAATAACGTCTGATGCGGATTGGTTTTCGAATATAGAGGTCAGAACTCTGCGCATCTTCAAAGCGCACATTTCCTCTCCCGAAAACGACCAGCTAGAGTGACCTGGTATTTTAATTCGCATCAAAGCCTGTTGCGCAAAGTGAAAAAAGACAGTAAAAACCACAATATATGTTGTATTTGCGTTAGTCAGTAATGACAACATATGGATGACGATTGAGTTTATGCAACAGGCTCATCAACGTCAATAATCAACGTCAATATATTAAATTATCGTTTATCCCGCTATATGGATAATCATCGATCGATCCGGCTAATCCTTTTCGAACCGGATTATTAACAATATACGTGGCGATCTCTAAAAGGCTTTCACTGCCCCTAACAATGTGATCGTAACATCCACGTTGCCATACGATACCGGAAATACCATGCATCCAAGCCATTCTGGTTGATTTGCTCTTAAAGCCCTGAACATATCTGCTCACTGGGGTATTACTTAGACCCGGTGATAACAGCAAATGTAAATGATTTGGCATCAAACAATACGTAAATAAATCGAAATTCAAACGATCGATTTCCTCAGATATCGTGTAGCACACGGCTTTATTTAACTCTTCGCCAACAAAAATGGCTCTTTTGTCTTTGCAGCAAATTGTTAAAAAATAGGCATAAGGTTGTGAATAGTCAAATTCGCGTAGCCTTAAGCGTTTTCTTGTAGTAAAATGGCGCCCCTCCATAATTGCAGTCCTTCAATAATGGGCCGAGACAAGCTCGGCCCCTACGCAACAAATCCTACTTCTATGATTGCCGATTAATCCTATTCTTACGCGTCTAGCGCGAAACCGCCGTGCTTGCGAAAGTGCTCGAGAAGGCCGCCGTCGTTGAGTATCTTAATCATGACGTCGGGCAGCGGTTTGGCTTGGATGGTGATGCCTTTGGTGACATTGCGAATCTCGCCCTTGCCGACGTCTACCTCGAGTTCATCGCCCCGGTCGATTTGGGTCGTGTCGCAAATCAGCACCGGCAGGCCGACATTGATGGCGTTGCGGTAGAAGATGCGCGCGAACGACTGGGCGAGCACCGCGCCGACACCGGCTATCTTGATGATAGTCGGGGCGTGCTCGCGGCTCGAGCCAAGCCCGAAGTTCTTGCCCGCCACGACGAAATCACCGGGCTGCACCTTCTGCGCAAACTCCGGGTCGGCGTCTTCGAGGACGTGCTTGGCGAGTTCCGGCAGGTTGGTACGCAAATGAAAGAGCCTGCCCGGCGCGATATGGTCTGTGCTGATGCTATCTCCGAATTTGAATACTTTTCCTTTGATTTGCATGCGATTATCCACTCGTTTCTATTACAATTCTTTAAAAACACATAACTTTTAAATCTAATATCTATGCTCAAATCTAACATCTATGTTCTTAATGGACTCCCTAAGCTAACCCATCACAAACAATTGTTTTCAGGAACCAAATCTACAAGTACTTCCTCGGGTCGGCGATTACGCCCTCTAGAGCGGTCGCCGCGGCCGTCGCCGGCGAACTCAAATAAATAAACGCCTCGGTATTGCCCATGCGACCCTGGAAATTGCGGTTCTGGGTAGCCAAGCATACCTCACCGTCCCCCAAAATGCCGCCATGGACACCGACACAAGCCCCGCAACCGGGATTGACGATAGCGGCGCCCGCCGACGCGAGCTTCGCGAGAATTCCCTCCTCGATCGCCTGGAGGTATACCTCCTTAGAGGCGGGGCAAACGAGCAGCCTGGTATTGGGATTGCGGCTCTTGCCCGCCAGTATCCGGGCGGCGATACGTAAATCCTCAATCCTGCCGTTGGTACAGGTACCGATGAAGACCTGGTCGACCTTGGTCCCTATGACCTCGGAAATCGTCTTCGTGTTGTCTACGGTGTGCGGGCACGATATGGTCGGCTCGAGGTCGGTAACGTCTATCTCGACAACGCGCTCATAGGTCGCGTCGGCGTCGGGCGCGATTTCACGCCACTTGTCCCCGCGACCGCGCTCTTCTAGATATTTCTTGGTCTTCTCATCCGTCTTAAAAAGCCCGGCTTTGGCGCCGGCCTCCACGGCCATATTCGCCAGCGTAAATCTGCCCGACATATCCATCGCGTCTATAGTCGGGCCGCTAAACTCGATCGACTGATAAGTCGCCCCGTCGGCGCCGATCATCCCTATAAAATGAAGCATCAAATCCTTGGGATAGACGCCCTTTTTAAACTCGCCGGTAACGTAGACCTTGATGGTCTCGGGAACCCGCAGCCACGTCTTGCCCGACGCGATACCTATCGCCACGTCGGTCGAGCCCATCCCCGTTGCGAACGCGCCGAGCGCGCCGGCGGTGCAGGTATGCGAATCGGCCCCGATAAGCACCTCGCCCGGGTTTATATAGTCTTCGACCATCCGCTGGTGGCAGACCCCCTCGTCGACATCGGAGAGAATCGCGCCGGTCTTCGCGGCGAAATCGCGGAGTATCTTGTGCGCGTTGGAGAGTTCTTTACGCGGGCTCGGCGCCGCGTGGTCGATAAAGAGAACCGTGCGCTCCGGGTTCGCCGCCTGCTCCATCCCCAACTTCCGCAGCTGTTCCACCGCGAGCGGCCCGGTCCCGTCCTGTACCAGCGCCGCGTCGATGTTGGCGACGACTATATCTCCGGCATAAGCGTCTAAGCCGCTATGCTCGCTCAATATCTTCTCGACAATCGTCTTACTCACAAGCCTCGTACGGCTCCTTTCCATGTTTGCGCAGGTAATCCTGGTAGATGTATACTAGTTCTTTTTCGAACAACGAACGCTTCAGCTCGACCGAGGCGCTCCTTACCGCCGTTAAAACCTCCTGGGCCGCGTCCTGGTCTATCTCTACCCCGAACTCCCTGAACTTCTGAACGATAGAAGCCGAGCCGGAGTGCTTCCCGATAACGAGCTGGCGCTCGAGGCCGACCTCTTCGGGCGCGAACACCTCGTAAGTTTTCGGGTTCTTTATGACGCCATCCGCGTGAATGCCCGATTCGTGGGCGAAGACGTTGGTGCCGACAATCGCTTTCCAAATCGGGATAGTCCGCGCCGACGCCCTCGCGACATACTCGGAGAGTTCGCGGAACATCTCCGTCTTGAAGCCAAGCTCGATATGGCCCAAGTATTTCATCGCCATGATAACCTCTTCGAGCGCCGCGTTCCCCGCGCGCTCACCGAGTCCGTTGACCGTTGTGTTTATCCAGTTCGCACCGGCTTTTACGCCGGCCAAAGCGTTGGCGGTAGCCATTCCGAAATCGTTATGCGTATGCATCTCGACGTCGGTGCCGACCGATTCCTTAAAATCCCTGATTATCTGGAAGGTGCTGAAGGGGTCCATGACGCCGATGGTGTCACAGAACCGGATGCGGTCCGCGCCGGCTTCTTTTGCCGCGTTGCCGAACTCTATAAGAAAACCGATATCGGTCCGGGAGCCGTCCTCGGCGTTGACCGAGACATACAAGCCGTTTTCCTTGGCGAATTTCACGCTCTCCACGACACTATCGACGACCCACGCCCGGTCTTTCTTGAGTTTATGTTTAATGTGGATATCGGAGGTGGCAATCGATATCGCCACGGCATCGACACCGCAATCTATGGAGTGCTGGATATCGGGGATGACCGCCCTGTTCCATCCCAAAATGCTTGAACGCAAACCGAGGCCGGCGATTTCTTTGATGACCGCTTTTTCGTCGCCGCCCATCGCCGGGATTCCGGCCTCTATTTGATGGACACCTATCTCATCCAACAGCTGGGCGATTCTTATCTTCTCATGGTTGGAGAAGACGACTCCCGCCGTTTGCTCGCCGTCACGCAAAGTCGTATCATCTATCCTGATATCTTCAGGGTTGATATGTGAGAACGGGCTTCTTAAATCAAAGTTATCTAACATTAAATCAGCCAACACAATACCTCCACTTTCGGTGCTATAGCAAGATAGAAACTATCTGGGTTCACGATAGAACATAATCGTAGATTACTATTTTAGAGGAAAAATAAGGGTTAAGGCAAGGCAAATCGCTTATTACGCTACGACTAAGTTTATGTTTTAGCTGGAAAAGCTAAAAATTTAACTACAATCTTTCCTTCAGAAGCTTGTTGATAAGCCCCGGGTTGCCGCGCCCTTTGGTCAAGCGCATCGCCTGTCCCACCAAGAAGCCGAATGCGCGCTCCTTGCCGTCGTGAAATTCCCGGACGGCGTCGGGATTTTGCGCGATGACATCGTCTACAATCTTCGCTATCTCATCCTCGCCGCTTATCTGGGTCATGCCCTTCTCTTCGACAATAGCCTTGGGCAGCTTGCCGGTCTTAAACATCTCCGAAAAAATCTCTTTCGCTATCTTGCCGCTAATGGTGCCGTCATCGATCAATTCCACCATCTCGACGAGGTGTGCCGGTTTTATCTCGCTCGCGTCTATCTCGACGTTTTCGGCGTTTAGGTAATAGGTCAAGTCCCCGAGTATCCAGTTGCTAATAATTTTGGCGTCGCCGCCATATAGGGCGGCGGCGGCTTCGAAGAAGTCACCTGTCGCTTTGGTCTCGACGAGGAGGTTCGCGTCGTGCGCGGGCAGGCCGAAATCGCTCATATAGCGCTCCTTGCGCTCATCGGGCAGCTCGGGCAATTCCGCGCGCAACCCCTCGATCCACTCCGGGTCGAACTCCATCGGCACCAGGTCGGGGTCGGGGAAGTAGCGATAATCGTGCGCGTACTCTTTGGTTCTGAGCGTGCTCGTCGTGTTCTTGGTCTCGTCCCAGTGCCGCGTCTCTTGGACTATAGCCTCCCCGTTCTCAAGGGCTTTTGTCTGGCGCTCTATCTCGTATGCGAGCCCACGCTGGAGCGACCGGAACGAATTGAGGTTTTTCAGCTCGGCTTTGACGCCGAACTCCTCCTGTCCAACGGGGCGAAGAGAGATATTGGCGTCGACCCGCATCGAGCCCTGGTCCATATTGCAGTCGGAGACCCCGAGTGAGACGAGAACCGCGCGGAGCTTCTGCGCGTACGCCTTGGCCTCTTCCGGCGTGCGAATATCCGGCTCCGAGACGATCTCCATCAACGGGACTCCCGCCCGGTTGAAATCTACTTGGCTATAGTCCGCGCCCGCTATCCTGCCGGCGCCGCCGATATGGAGAAGCTTGCCGGTGTCCTCTTCGAGGTGAATCCGGGTGACGCCTATCGTCGTCGCGTAATCTTCCATCTCTAAATCGACGTGCCCGTCGATGCAGAGGGGAGTGTCATACTGGGATATCTGGTAGTTCTTAGGCATGTCGGGATAGAAGTAGTTCTTTCGGTGGAACTGGCTGAAAAGGGAGATGTCGCAGAATATCGCCAGACCCGTCCTGATAACATACTCGACCGCTTTTTTGTTCGGAACCGGCAGCGAGCCGGGCATGCCGAGGCAAACCGGGCAGGTCTGCGTATTGGGCGCCTCTCCAAAACGCGTGCCGCAGCCGCAAAACATCTTGCTCTCGGTGTCGAGTTCGACATGTATCTCTAAGCCGATTACGCTTTCAAATTCCATATATTTCACCTATCCCCACAGAAAATATCTTCTAATAATCGCCCGATTAACCGGGCGCAGACTAATCTTTTACAGCAGACGCGAACAAGTCGCTACAGCTCGGGCTTCTCACTCCACCCGAAACTCTGCTCAAAGCTGTAGGCTACCCGCAACATCATCTCTTCGCCGAGCGTCTTCCCTATCACCTGCAGGCCGACCGGGAGGCCGCCTACCGTGCCGCACGGCACCGATATGCCCGGAAGCCCCGCCAGGTTCACCGGTATCGTGCAGATATCGGAGAGATACATCGAGAGCGGGTCGTCGACCTTCTCGCCTATCTTAAACGCCGTCGTCGGCGCGGTCGGCGAGACCAGCACGTCATAATCGGCGAACGCCCGGTTGAAATCGTCCATTATCAACGTCCTCACCTTCTGCGCCTGGCCGTAGTAAGCGTCATAGTACCCCGCGCTCAACGCATAGGTGCCGAGCATTATCCGACGCTTGACCTCATCGCCGAAACCCTCGGCGCGCGTGCGCATATACATATCTATCAAGTCTTCCGCGTCGGGAACGCGATAGCCATAACGCACCCCGTCGAACCTGGCCAAGTTAGAGCCGGCTTCGGCCGGCGCTATAATATAATACGCCGAGAGGGAGTGCTCGATATTGGGGAGGGAAGTCTCGGCGACGACCGCGCCGTTGTCCTCCAGGAGCTTTAGGGCGTTCTCGATCACCGCTCTTATCTTCGGGTCGATCCCCTCCGCCATCAGCTCTTTCGGAACGCCTATCTTTATCCCGTTCAAATCATTGACGAGCGCTTTCGTATAATCGGGCTTGTCTATCTTGACCGAAGTCGAGTCGTTGATGTCATGGCCGATGAGGTGGTTGAGGACAATCGCGCAATCGGTAACATCCTTAGTGAACGGTCCTATCTGGTCGAGAGACGAAGCGAACGCGATAAGGCCGAACCTCGAGACCAGACCATAAGTCGGCTTCATGCCGACTATGCCGCAGAGCGCCGCCGGTTGTCTAATCGACCCCCCGGTATCGGACCCCAGCGAAAATATCGCCTCATCGGCCGCGACGACCGAGGCCGAGCCGCCGCTTGAGCCGCCCGGAACCCGCTCCAAATCCCATGGGTTACGGGTCACGAAAAACCCCGAGTTCTCGGTCGAAGAACCCATCGCGAACTCGTCCATGTTGGTCTTTCCCGTCATCACGATACCTTCGTCGAGCAGGTTTTTGACCGCGGTCGAGGTATAGACGGGGATATAGTTCTCGAGAATCTTCGAGCCGCAGGTCGTGCGAATCCCCTCCGTGCTCATGACGTCTTTGATGGCGGTAGGGATTCCGGCCAGCGGGCCTATCCTCTCACCGCCCGCGATTTTTTTGTCTATTTCATCCGCCTTCGCAAACGCTTCTTCCCGCGTGACGGTTATGTACGATTTGACGCGCTCCTCGACATCGTCGATGCGCGAAAAGACGCTCTCGGCGCAGTCTTTCGCGCTTATCTCTTTTGAGACGAGCCTCTCGTGAAGTTCGTGGATGGTCAGTTTAAAAAGTTCCATGTAGCCTCCGCTTTTGTCCGATTGCATAGTCCCCGGCTTTTGGCCGTTTGGCGGCCCTAGACGATTCTCGGTACGACGAACGCCTGGTCTTCCTGGTGGGGCGCGTTAGCGAGAGCGACTTCCGGCGCCAGGCACCGGCCTACCTTATCCTCGCGCAAAACGTTCTTCAACGGGATGGCGTGCGCCGTAGGCTGGACGTCTTTAGTGTCGAGTTCCGCGATTTTGCCCGCGTGCTCCAGAATAACATCGAGCTGCTTGGCGAATCTTTCGACTTCGGCGTCGCTCAACGCGAGCCTGGCCAACCACGCAACGTGTTTAACATCCTTTTCGCTAATGGCCATATATCGACAACCTCCTGAATTATAAAAGCCCTTACCCTACAGCCGGCGGAACACCACCATAGTATACCACTACGACCGATATCAAGTTATTGAGCGCGTGCAGCATTATGGGCGGGCCCAACGAGTCGCTCCGCTCGTAAAGGTAGGCGAGCGCGAACCCGATGACGGCAATCGGCACCAACAAATACAAGTTAAAATGGGCCAGCGAAAAAAGCACGCCGCTGGCGATTACGGCAACGTTAACGCCCCAGCGCTGCCTGAGCGCCTGGTAGAGAAACCCCCGAAAAAACAGCTCTTCAGCGACCGGGGCGAGCACGGCGACCATCATCGCGGCGATAATAAAACCAGTGGTGCCCGCTCCAAAGGCTTCCGGGATTTGCCGCGCGATGTCTTGAGTCTCCTCGAGCCCGACACGTTCCGCAAGAATGACGTAGAAATAACTTATTATTTTTACCAAGAAGAACCATATCACCACAAGACCGGCGCCCGCAACCAGGTTAAATCGCTTAAAGCCGAGTGCCTTCCAGGTCGCGCCGCGCTTCAATATCGCAAAATACCACACCGCGGCGACCAAAAGCAAATAGCCGACAGCGGTCCCCGCAATGGGAACGACGCCTTTCGGCACCTCGATGACGCGCCCGACCAGAAAGACGAGCGACCCCATCGTTATCATCAAAATAAAAAAGAGCAGAGCATAAGCGACATCGGTAATCGTCCAGGGAACGCTTCTATCATCCATCAATAAGCCCCATAAACTCTTCTTCCGTCAATATCTTTACCCCTAAGGATTTCGCTTTATCATACTTGCCGCCCGCGTCTTCACCCGCGACCACATAGGCGGTCTTCTTGCTCACGCTCGACGACGCCTTCGCGCCCATCGACTTGACTATCGTTTCGGCCTCACTTCTTGTCAGCTTGCTCATAGCGCCGGTAAAGACAAAGGTCTGCCCGGCGAATCTCTGCTCGGGACGAGCGACTACGGACTGCTCCATCTTGACCCCGGCGCGCCGCAACTTCTCGATTACCCGCGCGTTGCGCTCTTCGCCGAAGAACTCGACGATGCTCTCGGCAATCCTCGGCCCTATCTCATCTATCGCGGTCAGCTCTTCGCGGGACGCTCCCGCAAGCGCGGCGACCGAGCCGAAATGCTCCGCCAGCACCTCCGCCCCGCGCGCGCCCACGTGCCTGATACCGAGCGCGAAGAGCAGGCGAGCGAGCGGTCGTCCTTTCGACGCCTCGATGGCGCCGAGCAGGTTATCGGCCGCCTTGTCCGCGAAATGCTCGATAACAAGGAGTTCCTCTTTAGTCAAAGTGTAGATATCCGCCACGTCCTTGATGAGTGATTTATCGAGCAGTTGGCGCGCGACCGATTCCCCCAGCCCGTCGATGTCCATCGCGCCCCGCGAGGCAAAATGCTGGACATGCTCGAAGATGACGGCGGGGCAGTTGATGTTGACGCAACGGGCGACCGCTTCACCCTCCGGGCGGACCACATCGCCGCCGCAGGCCGGGCACGTCGTCGGCATCACAAACTCACGCTCCTTGCCGGTGCGCTTGCTGACAATAGGCGCGACAATCTCGGGAATGACATCGCCCGCTTTATGAATGATGACGGTGTCGCCAATGCGTATGTCTTTACGCTTTATCTCGTCTTCGTTGTGGAGCGTCGCCCGACTGACCGTCGACCCCGCGACGACGACCGGGTCGAGCACCGCGGTCGGCGTCACCGCGCCGGTACGCCCGACGCTGAGCTCGATGGCCCTCAGAACGGTCGTCCGCTGCTCCGCCGGGAACTTATAGGCAATCGCCCAGCGGGGCGCTTTGCTGGTAGAACCTAATATATCTTGCTGCGCAAACGAATCGACCTTGACAACGACCCCGTCGATTTCGAAGGGGAGTGTATGGCGTTGTTCCTGCCAGCTCTCACAAAACTCGTAAGCCTCCTCGATCGAAGCCGCTTTTCCGGAGTGCTTATTAATCCTTAAGCCGGCCTCCCGTAAAAACGCCAACGTCTCCCAGTGGCTGGAGAACGATAAGCCGGAACTAAAACCGAGTGCGTAGACGAGCATGTCGAGATGGCGCTCAGCGGTAACTCCCGGATTCAATTGACGGAGCGAGCCGGCGGCCGCGTTTCTCGGGTTGGCGAAGAGGGGAAGCCCCTCCTCTTCACGCTCTTCGTTTAGTTGCTTGAATTGCCCTTTTGACAGGTACGCCTCCCCGCGCACCTCCAAGACCCCAAGCTCCCCATCTGTCAGCAGGCGCAAGGGGAGCGACTGGATAGTCTTGATGTTGGCCGTAATATCCTCGCCGACCTCACCGTCGCCCCTGGTAGCTCCCGAAACGTAAACACCGTTCTCGTATACGATGGCGACCGCGACACCGTCGATTTTCAGCTCACAGACAAAATCTATCTTATCGGTATCGAGTTCCCGACTTATTCTATTGAAGAACTCCGACAACTCTTCGAACGAGAAGGCGTTAGCGAGGCTGAGCATTTTCGACCTGTGTTTAATGGGCTTGAAAGCTTCGGAAGGTTCGGCCCCGATACGCTGTGTCGGTGAATCGGGCGTGATAAGCTCTGGATGTTGACTCTCGATAGCTTCAAGCTCACGAACTAAAATGTCGTACTCATCATCGGATATTTCGGGAGAGTCTAGCACATAATAGCGATAATTATGATAATTGACCTGTCTTCGCAGCTCTTCAGCGCGTTTCCCGACCGCCTTCTTATCGCTCATTACTCGAAAAGTTCCGGGACCGTGACCAATTCGTATCCCCTGCTCTCGATATCTTCGATAAGGCCGGGCAGCATCTCAGCGGTCTGGCTGCTGCCGCAATGCATAAGCACTATCGCGCCATTGGTAAGCCCCGCGAGTGTCCTATTCCTCACCTGCTCCGGCTTCATCCCCGGCTTCCAGTCGAGGGAATCGACCGTCCAATAAATCGAGGTATAACCCGCCTTTGCGGCGACTCTTAAGACCCGGCCGTCACGGGCGCCGAACGGCGGCCTGAAAATCGGCTTCATGCTCGTCTTCGTCAGTCCCATCAGCAACTCATCGGCCTTACTTAGCTGGTAGACTATCTCGCTATCGGTCTGCTTGGTAAAATCGATATGCGAATACGAATGGTTTCCCACGCTGTGACCCTCGCTTACGATCTTCTTCGTCAGTTCCGCGTTTTCCTCAATCCACGTGCCTATAAGAAAAAACGTTCCTTTGACATTGGCGGCTTTCAGCGCATCTAGAATTCGCGGCGTGGCCTCACTGGCCTCCCCGGCATCGAACGTAAGTGCTATTCGCTTTTTGTCCGCCGGACCCTTAAAAAGCTCTTTTGCGGAGGCTTTTATCGCGGGTTGCCCCGCCGGCGCCGCAACCTCATCCTCAACTTGAGTCTTTGCCGCATCCTCCGGAGGCAACTCCTTTACCGGAACCTTGAGTACCATGCCTATCCGCAGGTTGTTGTTGTCAGCCGAAACACGATTGAGCTTCTTGATCTCCTCGATGGTAGTCGAATACTCTAACGCGATGAGGTAATAACTATCGCCGTCCTTAACCGTGTATTTGATATGATTGGGTTCCGTCATCGTCGTTGTCGTTGTCGTCGAAGGCGGGGGTGCGTAGACCGCCGCGGCGACTTTTACGGGTTTTTCAGCGACACGTTTCGGCTCCGAACCAACCAAAATGAGTTTTGCCAGGCCATAGATTCCATAGCCAATCAGGCTTACCGCAAAAATGACAACGGCGAGGGCTACCGCAATGCGCTTGTAGTTCCATCTGACGCCTACGCGCCGTTGGGGCCTGCTTGTCTCAGAAGTTCCGATATCTTCCAAAGAGCCTCCCTCCCATGCCGATCACAGCGGGTTATGTCCTTCAAATACCGCTTGGGTTCGAGCCTTGATTAATCGCATGCTTCCACATAAGCTTTGGCGCCATAGACTAAGCGTTTACCCTAAGTGACACCTTTGATTCGCACAGCGCTTGCCGGGCTTATCGATCAACCGGTCTGTGGCTGCTAGTTCTTATTATAGGCATTGGTGTGAGCAATATACCAGTCCATTAAGGGACGAATAATAAGTACTTTCCTGAAATGCTATAGCGTAATATTGGAGAAAGGAACTGCCCCGCGGATGCGACGATGTCTACCTCAAGTAATGCTTAAGCCATGCGAAAGAGGGCTGCGGTTGTCAAATCGGCGCAAATTCGAATTTTCCCCAGCCGCCGAGTCCGTCGCCGATCACGATTATTACACCTTCGACACCGGGAACGGTCTGCGCGAAATCAATCGCTCTTCCAATATCTTCCTTCGTGCGCACCATATTGCCGACACGCGTGGCAACCGCGTCTGCGAGCGCAACGTCAGCCGAGAAAACGACGGCGGCGTCCGCCCTGCCGAAACTGATCGAGTGCCCTACGCTCCCGGATGAGGTGCAAATCCCCAGCGGAGTATCTTCGGCCTTGACGGAGACGGCTAAGCGATTACTCAAAGGAGACTCGCCCGCGTAGATACCCATCTTGCGGTCTTTATTCGACTTGATAAAGATGTCTCCACCGTTTTCTACGATAACCTCATCCGCGTGCTCCAGAAGCGCGCGACCGACATATTCGGAGATCGCTCCCGCAACCGCCGCCATCGGACCGACACCGGCGGCCTTTGCCGCGTCAGCCATAGATTGGACGATGTCGGGCGCATTCGCGGGAACCTCTACCGGAGTAAAGCTTGTCTTGAAAACCGGAAACCGCTCGATGAACTCTTCGATTAAGGCACGATAATAAACGACTAACTCATGCGCCGTCGCCGACAAATCGTCGGTGGCGCAGATCAGTAAGTCGGTCTCTTCGACTCTTACCTCGAAAGGAACGAGTCCCCCGGCTGCCATCTGATCGCGGTAGAATCGCGGCTCGTACACAGAACACCTCGCATAGAAGACTACTAAGCGTAGCCTAGCATATTTATTGGCTATATCGCCATCGAACGCACGGGGTCGGAAAGGAATGTCTCTGTAATCGAAAATGGAAAGAGGGCCGGTTTTCACCGACCCTCTTTCCATTTTCGCAGCTACTTATCGGGCGTTGAACTTACTCGATCTCCGGCTTTACCACCGGAACCATCATCTATCTCCGCTCTTACCGTTCCAACGACACTCTGCGCATCATCCGCCAGCGCCTTAAGCCCCTCAGAATACTTCGACGCCTCGGCTTGCGCTTTTTTCGCAAACGCCGCACTCTTGTCGATATCTTCCTTGGTCTCGGTCACTTTTGTCTGTATGACCTCGATATCTTTCTTGGTCTTGCTATATGCGCTCATAACTCGGTCATAGGCCTTGACCGCCTTCTCGTAAGCTGCTTGCACTCCCTGCTGCTCTTCTTTAAACTCAGCAGAAACTTGCGGGAAAAGACTTAGCACGGCTATGATTATGATAGCCGGCTTTAAAAACAGCCTTAGCATTAACACTCCTTTTTAGAGCCGAAGCTCTGTAAAACCAACACTTGCATTGAGGAGGCAGTTGCGAGCCTTGCGGCATACGGACCAACCCGCATGATATAAACTCGCATCCTGCATGCACCACTGTTAATGCTCCCTAGATTAGCCTGCCGCCAAAAATATTATAGTGTTCTTGAAAAAGCTTATAGTGCACACCTCCCGACCATAAATTCCGGCAGAATCAGCATGGAACAATATTAAGTTTTCAGAGACCCATGAGTTTTTTTGTTATAGCGAAGTTTTTGATGAGTAGAGTGCGGTAAGGATTGCGTAAATTAGATGATTCGTCTTTACTTTCGTGTAAGTTCTATTATTGTATCGGTCGGACTGCGGTAAACTTTAGGCGTAAAACTCGGCTGGCAGGGCTTGAGAATCGAGGTCGTGGAGGCGACTTACCACTGCGATTATTCTTCCCGTAACTCCCGTAACAACGTCCCCTCTTGGCTGATATCGCTCAACACACTGTGCGCTTCCTTGAGTTCGAGATGCGCGTCCCTTATCAGCTTCATTCCCTCCTGGCCGTCCACGGGAATACTCTCAAAATAAGGCTTGGCATCCTCGTTTTTCTTCTTCGCTATATCGATGTGATCTTTAAAATCGCTTAAGAGTCCCTCGAGTCGGCGTGTATCTCTTCCCCGCGACTTAAGCGTGACGACCATCTCGCTCACTTTTGACGAAGCACTTTCAGAACGGGCTATCATAGCCCCAAGCTTTTCATGCAAAATCAAGCCCGCCATGCGCTTAGACACACCGCGATAATTCCGCCAATGCTCACGAAATCTCTTCGCGATTTCTCGCAACTCATCGACGCTCTTTGCGTTTTTAATATCGGTCCGGGTCCGAAGCAACCACTCGGAATCCTGGTTGATCTCAGCCAGCATAGCCGAACGCTTATCCTCGGGGATTCCGTTTACCTGCTCTATTCTCACTTTCAGAACATCGAGATATCTAATAGCGGATTGGTCGGCGTGGAGCATGAAGGTCTTTGCTTTCTCAAGCAGGCGCTGCCGGGTTTTGCTCTCTGTACCGTCCAGCCCTTCTTTCGCGGTGCCGTAGGAGTCTCGCGCATTCTTGTATCCGGTAAAAGCATCGCTGAACGCACTCTTCTCTTTGCCGAACCGACCTTCGGCAATCTCGGCACTGTCGGACATCGCGCTCGTCATCTGAGCCTGACCGAGGCCGAACGCACACAATGTGAAGACTATCGTCAACGCTCTCAGGTACACAGTAATATCTCCATGCGTCTAGTTAAAATCCGTCGAGTTCACGATCGATTTCCGCGACCGCTGCTTCAACCCCAAAATTCTCAAAATCCGCTATATCCTCACTAAAAGCCTCCAGCTCTTCCTGTAATTGGAGAACGTCTTCGCCGAGGGCGTCCGCGTCGGCTGCCCCCATTGACGCGCCGCGTTCATCGGGTGCGCCGGCCTGCTGCGAAGTTCGTACGGGGTTCGAGTTTGCGGCTTTAAAGGGGTCTCTCTCGTCAGAATCCTTCCGGCATCCGATAAGCAGCCCGGACAGTATCGAGCATATAAGGAGTATGCTGCAGAGTTTGCGCATCGTTACCTCCGCCCACTATGCGAGTGGATCATCTATAGAAAAGGCGCGGAAAGCCATATCTTGCGCTTGGCGGCAAACCTAGTATGCGCCTAAGTCACATAATCGCACAAAAGACGAGCGGCGGCAAATTCTTTTAAGGATTAGGTTTATGTTCCGACACTCTAATAGAACCGAAGCGCCCCGTAGATGTGGTACATGGTTAGCGCCATATATAAAAGGAGTATAAAGATGCCGGTCTCTAAGACTAACCGGTATCTTCGCAAGAACCAGATGAACGCGGTTATAATCAAACCCACCGCTATCTTAAACGCGCCGGCGGCTTCAGAACCGATCGTAAACAAACGGTCCATCACCGGATTAGCTTCAGAATGACCCGCGGACAAAGCCTTTAAGGTAAAAGTAAAATCGGCGATGTTTAAGAGATTGAAGAGTATCAAGAGGAGTATCACCGCATAAAGATTTTCGCGTAAATGAAAAGCGCCTTTTCCAAAAACCTGAGAGTAGAATCCTCTCCCGCCATGGTTTTGCCGACGGTCAAAACCATGGCGGCGCTCCCAAAGCTTCAGGCTTACGGCTCTCTTCCGACGACTGGATCTCCTTCGATTCGGTCCGAAATCGGCGCAACCGTCACAGGGCATCTCGCAACCGGTTCTTACATCTTTGCCGACATAGCAGATACGCTTATCCAAGTGCAAAACCCCACAAAAGTTATTTCGCCCCACGTTAATATTTTAAGCCCGCAAACGACAAAAACATTAACGCGCCTTGATTGCTATCGGCTCAAAACTCCGCTGAATTGACAAGAATCGGGGTCGCAGTAGCCGACACTCCCAAACGTTCGACAAATGTACTCGTCGGAAGCTCCTTCGAGGTTGACGTTGAAGCGCGCTCTCATCAGCGATACAATCAAGTCCAGCGTTATGAGTACCACCCTCTTGCAACACCGGCACCTGCTCGTATCGTCCGCAAGATGCTCTATCGCTTGCGCCACAACCCTCATGGTCGTGCCGTCATTTTGTTCGGTCGAGCCTCGCACGGCGCTGAAAACCGTCTGGAAAGCAACGCCTACCGCGGCCGCCATGCCACACACACCCGTGCTATGGACAAACTTCGGATTCGACTGCTCTTTCGTAGATTCGAGAGCCGCTAGTATCTCTTCGTCACTCAAGCTTATCGAGCCCTCATTCTTAACGGCGACCAATAGAGCGGCTGTAAAGATCCACGCGTGGTCGCAAGAGTGCTTCTCCAGGGTGGGGTGGGACATCAAAAATTGAGCGATATCGAAGGGATTCCGGGAGCCGCTCACCCTTATAACCTCTTCGAGCACACTCGATAACGGCATATGCTGACAGGTGCGACAGACAAAATGTCCTTCTGGGCACCAAACCCTCGCCCGATGCTCTTCTCCGCAAAAATAGCAGTTTAAAATAACGTCTTCATCAAGGTACTCGAGGTTTTCAGCACATAGCGCGCACCTCTTTTCGGGAAATACTCGCGCCTCCGGGTTCGCTTCCGCAACGAGCAATAGCCCTAAATCCGAATGCTCTCCATCGGTAGTCGAACCTTGTACCGTCGCGGAACGCCGTTCTTTCGAGGACGCGCCGGACGCGACCTCTGGCTGCCTGCTATTTGCCTCGGATAGGTCTCCACCGGAACCTATTTCCACACATCAGCCGTGGTAGTAGCTTCCTTTTGGTTCCGCATCAAACATGCTTTACCTCTTGATAATTTATCAACTAAATATTAACACCTCTAGCGATTTATTTCCATCCCTATTTCCCTAGCGGTCTAATATGGTTTAAACCTATCTCGTGCGGTTATCATGCATTACTATCGTCGTTTTATAAATAGACTTCAATTCGAAACAGAGGCCCGTATGCCCCGCGGCCGCCTACAATGATTATATTCCGACAAGTGCGAGTAATGTTGGACAACATAAAACCAGCGAACCCGCACTTTGCAGGCGTTCGCTGGTCCAATTCTCAACTGTTACTATGATTCCCGCTACTCTTTATCGGGGAGCATTTCTTCTTTAACGATTTTCCACTTATCTTTTTCTTTTGCGACTTCCCAACGGTATGTATTCTTACCATAAGTGCTGTAGTCCTGGGCCTGCGTGCGATACTTAATAAAAAACTCGACCGCGGCTTCGACTTCCGCCTTATCGCCGGTAAATTTTTCTTCCGTGAATACGACGTCTGATATATTGAAGGAGCTAATCTTCTCCCCGGAATTATCATCCGTCGCGGCGGCTAAGTCGGCGGCGGTTAGAGCGTCCAATAAACGCTGTTGCTCTACGAGCGCCCCCGTCTCGGCGCTGTAATACTCAATCAGTAGCTGCTTGAAATCCCTGATTTTATTTCGATTCTCATCTAGACGAGCGTTATGCTTGACCACCCAGCCGTTGATGACTAAATTCTTGACCTCCACCTCGCGCTTCTTCGCGTCCGGTGACGACTTGCCGCCCAACATCATCCGCACGCCAACTACAGCCAGAACCACGACGACTGCCCCGACAACGATCGCATACGACCTCTTATTTAAGCGCACTAAATCCTCCAATCTTAAACAAAGGCCTTAAGTTATCGCCTTAACGTGACCTATGACACAAAGTCCGTGCTTCGTCCTAATTCTATTAAATAAGGCGCCCAATAGCAAATTTAAGCAACAATATGTTCATCTAAAAAAGAATCACTCGCGGCGGGTGCGGCTAGCCTCAGCTAGTCAAAGCCGGCAGGATTTCCGTTTGCGCAGTTCAAAGTGGCGTGAACGATCTTTCGGGCAAAATAAAGAGAGGCCTAAGATAACCTTCGCTTCGCCGCCCTTCCCCATTCTGGGGCTCCAATAAGGATTTCCTATGAACACCTCGGGTTTACTCACCCAACATATCCATTAGGTCCTTTATTCACTGACAGCTTATGCCTGACTCTCGATCCCATCCATTTCGGTGGGGTACGCTAGCCTTTTTCTACTATCTCAAGCCTCTCAATTTGAAATTTTCAAATATCTATTCGTAGCTTATCCCGCAACAAAATTATACTTAAAAATGTCGCTCCGGTCAAGTACATTTTTGGATGAGGCAATACGGTTATTTCTTATCACCGACAACCCGCTTACCGCTCCACTTTCGCTCGCCGCAAAGTCGCCCAGTCGCGCATTCACCCTCAGTGCCGTCCGCCGAATTCCCGCGTTTCCAGGCCGAGTAAGCGGAGAATATCGTCGAACATCTGGGACAGGGGCGCGCGACCTTCGGCTCCTGTGTTCTTACGCGCTCTCGACAATTGGGGCAAATGATCACCGGCGAGTCCTCTTCGGTCTTCGCTTTAACGGCTTGCAATGCCCCCGACATTTTTCCCGCACAGTCGACACATAGCGTAAGACGGGTCGATTGCTCGAATCGGAGCGAATCGTATTGCGCCAAGACGAGAGTCCAGATATCGCCGCACTGATTACCGCATATATCGCATTGTCCCTTTTTCAACCTTTTAACCTTTGATGTGATAGAAATGTCGACGAATTCAACGGCGATTCCTTCTTCGATAAATACGATTTCCTCTTGTGCCGACTACAGCTATGCATGCAAGCGCTCAAAAACTAATTGTAGGCTTAAGGTTAAGCCATAGAGTCCGCAAAAATCAAGTCTAAATCAAGTCTCTGTCTTGAAAGAACACGGCGGTCCGCGCCCCTTGCGTCGCTAATATCTCGCCGCGTTAAATCGGGCGGACCCAATAAACGACCGCCGCCCGACAGGTGTTTATCCCGCGTCAGCGCGTTCCGTCGCCGAGACCCGTGAAAACGACTTCGCGACCACTAAGCTGCCGGCTATCAGCGTCAAATAGTATGTGAGCGCTCGCCAGACCAACACGACCAGTCCGATCAGGTGGGCGGGGACAACACCGAAGAGCAACATCGTAAAGCCGACTTCCACCGCCCCGCTCCCACCCGGGGTTGGTGAGACGGGTACCAGACAGAAGAGCAGAAACATCCTGAAGATGAGGGTAGAAAAATTTCCCTCCCACCCAAAGCCCAGCAGAACGAGCGGAAGGACGGAGAAGAGCGCAAACCATGCTCCGACCTGGACAAGGAATACAAGGCCCAGCGCAAAATAGTTTTTCGGCGAAAACAGGTCTTTTAGGTTCGCGCTAAGGCGATTGATTTCATCGTCGATTTTGTTCTCGAAGCTCTCCCGCCGGTCGGCTTTCAACCATAGACGCATAAAGCGAGTATTAAACGCACGACACACGACATGTGTCGCGTCCGCCGGGCGCTTAATAAAGTAAAGGGCGAGCAAAGACCAAATTATGGCCACAGCGACTACTCCAATGAGTATATTCGTGCCGATCCCTTCCGGAACCGACGACCTGAAAGCAATCAATATCACGAGCCCCAGAAAAGCGAAGAGCCACGAAGAAATCATCGCCCGAGCGCCTGTAACCGCGATCGCCTGGCCCGGTGATAATTCTTCTTTAGATAGAAGGTACACCTGCGTAGGCATCAATCCGGACCCGAACGGAGTGATAAAGCCGAAGAAACTGCCGCCCAGATAGACCTTTCCCGAAGCGACCATGGATATCGGGCGCTCGATCGCTTTGGTAAGAATATAGAACGCGGCGGCGCTAAAGAACCAACTCAGAAATACCGCCGGCATCGCCGCCGCGAGATAAGCGGCATTCATCCTTTTCAACGCGTCTAGCGTGTCGGTGTCGTACGTAAAATACATGATACCGGCGATCGCCGCTATACCGAGAAACAAAACGAACGCCAAGCCTTTTTTTGCTCTATTTCGATCTATCTGATTACCTGAATCACCATGCAAAACGCGAATAAGCCTCCGTCATCGTCACACCAAACGCCATTTAAGCATAACCAATTATACGCCAATTTCCGCTAAGTGAGTGATTTAGATGACGGGCCGTACGCGAGATCGCGGCTGGCGGATACGCGTCTTAGGCAAGGGGCGACGGCTTGCTTAAGAAACTTCCGCGCGGTAGACGTCCTCGATTCTCTCGATTACGCGGCTCATTGCCACCACCATTTCCGGGTCGAATTGGACATTCGCGCCGGCATTCAACCGCGTAAGACCTTCGCGAAGCGTCAGCGATTTGCTGTAGGGCCGATCTGACGTGATAGCTTCGAGCGCATCGGCAATCGCTAAAATGCGCGCCCCAAAAGGAATTTCCTCGCCCGCCAATCCCGAAGGATAGCCTTTGCCGTTAAACCACTCGTGGTGATGGCGGACGATCGGTACGACATCGGCTAGAAATTCGATGGGACGAATTATATCGGCGCTAATTACCGAATGCGTCTTCATCGCCGACATTTCATCAGACGTCAGCGAGCTGGTCTTATTCAATATATTCTCAGCGATTCCGATTTTTCCAATGTCGTGAAGGAGGCCCGCGTACTCGATAATCCGCACATCGTCCTCACCGAGACCGAGTTCTTGGGCCAGGGTGACGGCGAACCTGCTGACGCGGTCCGAATGATTGGCGGTATACGAGTCTCGCGCGTCGATTGCCATGGCCAGCGCCCTCATGATCTCGACGGTCAGCCCGCGCATGCCGTCGACGAGTGACGCGCTCTTTATGGCGACGGCGGTCTGGTCGGTAAATAGCTTAAACCTGTCGAGTATGCTCTCATCGAAGCTACGGGTTTGCTTATACCAGACGACAATGCTCCCAATAGGCTTGCCGTCGACCGTAAGCGGCGCCGCGAGCATCGCCTTGGCTCCGAAGCAACTACACACGCTCTTAGCATCCTCACTCAAATGCGATTGGTAGAGGTTCTCGACTACTGTGACTTTGCCCGCGATTAACGAGAGGCAAAGGTCGCAGTTGATTATCTTGTCTCTCATGCGGATGAGAAGCCCGTGTTTCTCATCATCCGTAAAACCATACGCACTCTTTATCGTCATACTCCCCGTTTTCTTGTCGACGAGAGCAACCAAAGAACAATCTCCGCCCAAAAGCCCGCAAATACGCTCACTCGCTAAATCGAGTAAGGTGTCGAGACTGCTTCCGGCGAGAATCGCTCCGTCGATATCGTTTAGGAGCGAGAGTTCTTTGACTCTGGACTGCAATTCATCGATATATTCCTGGATAGCACCATAAGACGATTTAAGCTGGTCACGAATGTACTCAAGGACATCGGCAAGCTCATCTAAATGGCCGTCCGCCGGTTTGTCGATGACAATCGTCAAGTTTCCTTCCGCTAGCTGTGTCGCCGCGCCGGTGAGCGAATTGAGACTGTTGCGCGTATTGGCGGCGATAATCATGCCCAAGATCATCGATATCAGCGCGAACAAAGCCGTAGCGCAAATCAAGCCCTGTCTGAGGCTCGTCTCATCTCCCACAAATATGGCAGCCAGGCTAAGAACAAAGACCAGCGCCCCCGATATTTGGATTACGGTTATTTTGCGCCGAATGCCCTTGGCGAAAATATTTTTAATCATCCGCCGCGACCTCAGCCTCTTGAGTAACCCTCAGAACGGCCTCCACGGAGGTCTTACCTTGGACAATCTTCGCGAGACCGGCGTCGCGAAGCGTCCTAAAACCCCTTCGCAATGCGGCATCGCGTATTCGTGCGGCGGGCGCTTTGGCGACAATAAGGTTCTTGATTTCCTCGTCGACCTCTAAGATTTCAAAGATAGCTTCCCGGCCTTTGTATCCGGTTCCTTTACACTCGATACAACCGTGCGGTCTATAAAAAAGAAGGTTCGGGGCGTCGCTTAGACCGAGTTCGTCCAGCAACTCCGGGGTAGGCGCGTATTCTTCTTTGCAGTGTTCGCAGAGCAAGCGCACCAGCCTTTGCGCTATGATGCCGAGAATAGCCGACGAGGCTAGAAACGGCTCGATGCCCATTTCAATGAATCGAGCGGCGGTCGAGGGCGCGTCATTCGTGTGGATAGTGGAAAAGACGAGGTGGCCCGAGAGGGCGGCATGAACCGCAATGTCCGCGGTCTCTTTGTCTCTAATTTCGCCGACCATTATGACATCGGGGTCTTGGCGTAGAATAGAACGCAAGCCGCTCGCGAATGTGACCCCGGCTTTCGGATTGACCTGTATCTGGTTGGTTAGCGCCAGCTTATACTCAACAGGGTCTTCAATAGTCACGACGTTTTTCTCAACATCCGCAATTATATTCAAAGCGGTATAAAGCGTTGTCGTCTTGCCGCTTCCGGTCGGTCCGGCCACCAATATCATACCGTAAGGCCTGTTTATCATCCGTCGAAATCTCGGTAGGTCCCGCTCATCGAACCCGAGTTTCTCCTCGCCCACCATAATAGCCTTCTTCTCGAGCAGTCTTAACACGATTTTCTCTCCGAAAATCGTTGGGACAGTCGAGATTCGTATGTCGATCTTATCGTTTCCGGTATCGACGGAGAACCGTCCGTCTTGCGGTGCTCGTTTCTCCGCTATGTCTAGGTCGGCCATGATTTTCAGGCGTGAGACTACTTCCGCATGCATGGACATAAGGGCGGTCATGACTTCGTGCAAAATGCCGTCGACCCTGTTTCTGATTCTTAATTGGCGCTCATCGGGTTCGATATGTATATCGCTAGCCCTGTCGTTTACCGCTTGCCTTATTATCATATTGACGAGCTTGACCGCCGAACCATCCGCCATGTTCGCATTATCGATTAGTTTCTCGGAATGGTCTGTCGAATAAGTCACATCCGCGTCGGCATCCGGCGCTGTCTCTTGTATCCAGTAATATTTGTCGATTGCTTTGAGCACGCTCCGCTCCGTGCTGACGACCGCATTAATATCGCATCCGCTAATACCCGCCACATCATCGATGGCGAAGACGTCGAGCGGGTCCGGCATGGCAAGCGTCAACACATTACCGACTCTTGAAACCGGTATAACCTTATGACGCCTCGCTATCGCTTCGGGTATGAGATTGACGACCTCCTTATCGGGCACGACCTGTTCAAGGTCTATGCTGGGGATATTGAGCTGCTTGCCCAAAAACTCTATCATCGTTTCTTCGCTGACATACCCGAGCTGTCGCAAAACATGGCCAAGACGCCTTCCTGATTTTTTTTGTTCAAAAAGCGCGTCTTCCAATTGCTCTTGCGTGATTATGCCAAAGGCTACCAGGAGTTCTCCCAGTCGTATTTTACCTGAGCATTGTCCCGCGGTATTGTACATTCGAACTCCTTCTTATTCGTGCTTCAGCCTACGAATGTATTAATCGGTTACCGGCCGATTATCCTTGAATAATATGGGCGGTCTTAGCACTTAAATGAGGATCTTTGTCGAGCGCGACACAGCGATTTGCGCCGGTATGGGCCATTATGAAAATGCGCGGCGCGAATGCCGCGAAAAACCGATAATGCCCGACAAAAAAAAGACCGCGACGGGCGGTCTTTTTTTGTAGCGCGTACGGGGGTCGAACCCGTGATCTTCGCCTTGAGAGGGCGATGTCCTAGGCCACTAGACGAACGCGCCATAAAAATCTTCGACGGCTGTTTGCCGCATAAAAATTATAAACGATGGGATGCCCGGTGACAAGTCTGGTCGGATGGGATAGACTTGTTCAATATCCGCGTGCTTATAATCGGGATTTCATTTGCGCCTTGCGGTCGCAGGGTCGGGGGCGCGTCAACTAAAGGAGGACTAAACCTTGAATATATGGAAATGCGGTCTCTGCGGGTTATTGATAGCAAACAAAGAAGCACCGGGGGGTTGCACCGTCTGCGGAGCTTCCAGTGATAAGTTCAAGACTACGGAGACGTCCGCAAACATTTTAGGTTCGGCGACCGAGAACAACCTGAAACGAGCCTTTGCCGGAGAATCCCAAGTCAACCGCCGCTATCTGTTGTTTGCCAAAATTGCCGAACAAGAGGGCGACGAGATTGCCGAGGACTTATTTTTGAAGTTCGCGTACGAGGAGACTTGGCACGCCCTCTCACATCTATTGTATCTGCGCGGCGCAAAGACGACGATGGAGAACATTCTCGAGTCGATTGAGGGAGAGTCATACGAGGCGCGGAAGATGTACAAAGATTTCGAGGCGAAAGCCCGGGAGGAAGGCTTCGACGATATAGCCAAATTCTTCGGTTGGCTTTCAAAAGCCGAGGGAAGACATTCCGCGAAGTTCAAAGAGTACTTGGAGATGCGGGGGAGCGAGTAGTGCGGAATCAAGATCATGTAGCCGATAACTTATAATACGCGCCGGCGTACTCGCTTCCGCGGTGATCTTTTTCGCAAGATTTGGCGATGACGTTGAGACGGATGCAATCGCGACACTCGAAGCCTTTTATGCGGTAGTAACGACACAGCTGCGTCCGCTCTCCCGTCTCGCTAAAGATCGACGGTGAGAGACCGTAAGGCGTAGTCGCCAGGCCCCCATCGCCAAGACTAATCTTCAGTAAAGCCCTGGTCGGCAATGATCGCGTTGGACCAATCGAACGTCCCCGAAACACCTCTCCACCACGTCCTCGGCAGAAACCGATTACCGGAATCGTTCTCGAACATCCATGCCCTGGCGTGCCCGTCTCGATAACCGTACAGGAACGCCAAATCGGTTAGACCATCCGCGTTATAATCGCCGGCCATTATCTTCGCCTGATTCCAGCTAAATGCCCCCGGTTCGCCCGACCATCGCTTGCGGGCCGTTAACGAACCGGCTTTGTTCGCGTAGAGCGTTATAATGGACGTGCCTCCCTTTGGCTCATCGTAGAAGATGGCGATGTCCGCGTGGTCATCGCGGTTGAAATAGCCGGAAACCATCTTGACCCTGTCCGCCAAGAGGGTATTTGGCGCGGATTTCCACCAGACGCGGGGTGAAAAACCGTTGCCCTTGGACGCGAATACCCATATCGCCGTGGGACCTTGAGCATAGTCGTATAGGAACGCCAAATCAGAACGGCCGTCACCGTTGAAGTCTCCAGACAGCATCTTGGCGCTTTCCCAATCGAACGCTCCCGGTTCCCCCTGCCACCATTTTGACATGGCGAAGCCGCCGGACTTGTCCGCCAGCATAACCCACAACGCGCTGCTCTCGGCCGATGTGCCGTCAAACAAGGCCAAGTCGCTGCGGCCGTCTTTGTTAAAGTCTCCGGACGCCAGGCTCACCCGTTCCCAATCGAACCGGCCCGGTTGGCTGGTCCACACCATCTTGACCTTGACCCGCCGACCTTTACCCGAATAAAAGACCCAGATGGACGAGGTATCATCGTGGTTCCGATAGAATAACGCCGTATCGGCAATATTGTCCCCGTTAAAATCACCGGAAGTCATCTTTGAGTTTTGCGCCGTGAACGCACCCCCGGCACCGGACCAAACGCTAACGGCATTGAATTTGCCCTTATTTGAATAGAAACGCCAGAGAGAGCGCTTATTCGATGCCCCGTCGTACAAAACCGATAAATCGGATACCCCGTCGCCATTGTAATCGCTTTGCTTGCGCGTCAGCTTATCGCGCAACGGCGGCAAGGTTCGCTCGCCTCCGCGAGATACCGTTATCGCACGACCTCCGCCAACACTCGGGTGACGTTTGGCGACATATCCGCCCGCGCCCTTCCAGTAGGGATAAGGCGTAACTCGTACCACCGAACCGGTAGATGACGCTTGTTCGTACGCCACGTATTTTGTTTGCTCCCTGTTTGCCCAGCCCCCGAAGAGCACCACGTGAACGCCTTTTGCGACGATTATGTCGCCCGGTTCCAGGTCTCTTTTTTTGACGGGTTTTGTCGTGCCGGCCAGCGTGTTAGTCGTTTGCCCAGGCTTATTTAGTGCTAAAGCATATGAGACAAAGCCGCTGCAATCCGCTCTATAGCCCCTGAATGTGCGAGACTGGCTATACGACACCGAGTTCTTTGTCCATGACTCGGCCCGATCCATGACCTCGGATCTGGTTACCGCGGACGCGCTGCCTCCCATGAGTGTGATGATTGTCAATATTGCCGGTAAAAGACTCCGCATTACTCTTCGCAGAAGAATCACCCCTTCCGTTCGTTTTTTGCAATCCGTGATTGGTTATACTCAACGGAGAGAGGCAAGTCCAGCCCTCGGGCCGCGTTGCTCCCGCGACGGCGTCACGCTTAACGCGGCTTTCAAGTTTTTAGAATTACTTGAACATCGTGGTGAAAGGGTTCGGGTTTGAGGGTATCTCGTTAAGAGCCTTGCCAAAAAAACTCACTTCAAAGAAATTTTTCGTTCAGAGAAATAATCATACGCATGGTTCTGCTCAGCAACCGCTAGTGGAACAAAAATAGAAGTTTATCACAATATTTTAAGACGCTCTCCGGTCGCGTCCCGCTAGTAAGCGGGGAATCTCTTCGATTGAGGCGATTTTGTCGACGCCTCCCAACTCAATAGCTACTCTGGGCATACCGAAGACCACGCACGTCTCTTTGCTTTGGGCGATGTTGAAGGCACCCGCATCCTTTAGCTCCCGCATCCCCTTTGCTCCGTCGTTTCCCATCCCCGTAAGTATAATGCCGATCGCTTCGTGCCCGGCGGAATTCGCGGCGGAACGAAACAAAACATCTACCGACGGCTTGTGTCGGTTTACGGGCGGCCCGTCTTTTATTTGGACATAATAACCTTGGATATCCTTCTGCAATAACATGTGTCTTCCGCCCGGTGCTATTAGAACGGCGCCTCGCCTCACCCTATCGCCGTTCTTCGCCTCCCTGACATCAAGGTCGACCAAACCGTTAATCCTGTCGGCATAAGCCTTCGTAAATTGCTCCGGCATATGCTGAACAATGACTATCCCGGGCGAGTCTTTCGGTAACAAGACAAGTAAATCGCTAATGGCTACGGTGCCGCCCGTCGATGCGCCGAGCACAATTACGCCGTCCCCGTGTTTCGACCCGGTAAAGCGTTTTCGCGCCACGACTTCGTCTACGGAATGCGCGGGCGCCGCGACGAGTTTCGGTTGCGTTTTTCTTATATTGGCCTTAGATGCGGCCTTAACTTTTGCGATAAGCTCTTCCGCAAGCGCCTCAATACCTTCGCCGATATTTGCCTTAGGTTTCGTAACAAAATCGACCGCGCCAAACTCCAGGGCTTTAAATGTTTCAGCGGCGCGCCGATCGGTATAGGAGCTTAACATAACGACGGGCGTTGGATTTGAATGCATAATCTTCTCTAGAAACGAAATTCCATCCATGCCCGGCATCTCGACATCGAGCGTTATTACGTCGGGAGCGTGAACTTTAAGCTTTCGTTCGGCGAAATAAGCGTCGCTTGCTACTGCAACCACCTCGATTGCGGGGTCGCGCTCCAATATCTCTTTCACCAGTTGTCGAATGACCGCCGAATCATCGACAACGAGCACCTTTATCTTTGACATCGATACTCCTTAGCTACACAGAACGAAGGGTGGTCTTACGGAACGTGCTGTTACCAATTAGTTTGAACCTGCTCTCGTTGCCTATAGCCGATTCGGAGTGGCCCAAGAAAAGAACGCCGCCATCCCGCAAAACATCATGGAAACTATTTATTACCTTCGCTTTTGTTGCTTCATCGAAATAGATGATCACATTACGGCAGAGTACAACATCGATTTGCTCATTGAACGGATATCTCTCACTTGTGAGATTATGCCGCTTGAATATAACCATCTTTTTAAGCTTATCTTTTGCCATATACCGGCCTGTATTCGCATTGACGCCCTTCTTGAAATATTTTCGCAAATACTCAGGCGGAACCGGCGCGACTCCATCCTGACAGTAGATGCCCGCCCTTGCTTTTTCGAGCATCTCCGTATCGAGGTCGGTGGCTAAAATCTTTATATCCCAGCCGGCTTTATCGAGAAAGTATTCGCACAATGTAATGGCAATAGTATATGGCTCCTCGCCCGACGAGCAGCCGGCGCTCCAGATTCTAAGTTTGCGTGTGCCGTTTTTTTCGCCTTCCTCGCAAATCCCGGGCAAAACGGCCTCTGTTAAAAATTCAAAATGGTGCCTCTCTCGGAAGAAATCGGTTTTATTAGTCGTTATGCGGTTGATTAAATGCGTAACCTCCGAATAATCCCCGGTTTCAGTAAGAAAATAATAGTATTCCGCAAAGCTTGATAACCCTAAAGCACGTAATCGCTTGGATAGACGGGCCACCACAAGCGTTTTCTTCTGGTCGGTCAAATTGATACCGGTTAATTCCTTGATGAGGGTTTTTAACCGCCCAAACTCCCTATCGTCTATCTTGAATTGGGCTCCGCATTTAATTTGCATAGATGTTTCCTCGTCTTTACCGATTACCGAAAGTAATTTCGAACAGCTACGTCCCGGGGGTTTTTAGCCCCCGGGACGTACGTTTACGCTATCTCCGACAACTGAAGCTCGTTCGAGCTTAAGACCCTATCGATATCTAATATAATAATCAATTCCTCGTCTTTTCTACCCATTCCCTTGATAAAATCGACTCGTATACCTGAGGAAAAATCAGGAGTTTGCTGTATATCTTCGGGACTGAGATTTACAACATCGGAAACAGCATCCACAATAATGCCTACAACCCGTTCCCGCACTTCCATTATTAAGATAACAGTAAAGTTATCATACTCTCTCGGCTTCATGTTTAATTTCAGTCGCAAGTCCACAACGGGTACCACCGAGCCCCTCAGGTTCAATACACCCTTAACAAAAGGCGGTACATTCGGCACCTTCGCGAACCCTTGATATCCGATAATTTCCTGGACTTTTAGCACCTCAACCCCGTATTTTTCATTATCGAGAGCGAAGGTGACGAATTGGTCGCCGGCGCCAGTGGAGATGGCCCGCGTCACATCTTTGAGTTTTTCCATTTCAACCATCTCCTTTTTCTAGAATTCTTCAAAATCCTCTTCGTTCCTAATCTCCATATTCTCCGCGCCGGCCGCCCTGGCCGATACCTTCACGCTCTCTTTGTGCGCGACGCTCTCTTTGTGCGCGGTCTTGCCAACCAACGACAACCTCGACCCTTTTTCACGGGCAGTCTTACCATCCCTATTGAATAAACTCTCGTTTGCTATGGAAAAGACCGACATTGCTTTCCGCAGTTCTTCCGCCTCGTACGCCAGGGACTGCGATGCCGCGGCCGCCTCTTCAACGAGCGCGGCGTTTTGCTGCACAACATCGTCCATCATACCAACAGCTTTGTTTACCTGGTCGATTCCGGTAGCCTGTTCCTGCGAGGCCGATGATATCTCGGATACGGTCTCGGCGACCTTCTGAATCGCGTCGATAATCGCCGTGAGGGTCTTTCCGGATTCTTCGACCAGCTTGTTGCCTTTCTCGACCTTGCCGACGCTGTCTTTTATGAGGTTCTGTATCTCTTTTGCGGCTTCAGCGCTTCGTTGAGCAAGATTCCTGACCTCGCCTGCGACAACCGCAAAACCCTTTCCTTGCTCGCCGGCGCGCGCCGCTTCGACCGCCGCGTTCAAGGCTAGGAGGTTGGTCTGGAACGCTATCTCGTTTACCACATTTATGATATCGGCTATTTTCTCGCTCGCCTCTGTTACCTCGCTCATCGAAGATACTGTCTCTTCAACGACTCTGCCCCCGTTTTGGGCCAGATCGGACGCATTCCTCGCAAGGGTGCTTGCGTTTCGCGCGCTATCGGCGTTCTGCTTTATCGTTGAAGACATCTCTTCAATGGTCGCCGCCGTCTCTTCCAGGGCCGATGCTTGTTCTTGTGTCCTTTGTGAGAGTTCCTGATTGCCGGCTGAAATCTGATCGGCGGCGTTAGCAACGGTTTCCGAAGATTCGTTTACGTTGCCGACCATCTCTGATAAGTTCTTGACCATGCCGTTGAGTTCATGGGCCATTTCGCCCAGCTCGTCGCTACGATTATTAAGATCGACCTGCCGCGTGAAATCCCCTTTTGCTACTAGTTTTAGTGAGTCCACCATACGCTGGACGGCGGTGACGATATTTCTCGACAGCATGTAAGCTATGGCGACGCCGAGAAGAACGCCCACTATCGTTACTATAATCACCAGCATGTTTTGCGCTTTTTCACTCGCGGCGGAAGCCGCTTCTTGCCTCTCTATATTGCTCTCCGAGATATCTATCAACTCGGTATAGAGACCATCCAACTTCGAGATAGTGGGAACCGTTTTTTCCTTAAAATACATAAGAGAATTGGCTTTACGGCCCGCACTCATCTCATCTAATACCTGAGCGCCGCCCTCATGCAAGTGCTTATGGGGCTCCTCAAGCGACTTAAGCAGACCGGCTGTTTGGGGGTCGAGTTGTCCAAATTCCTCTGAATCGACCATGCCGTAATACCATTTGCCAAACCCACAATCACGCGGGTTCAACGTTTTCTTAAATTCAGTACCGATTAGCATATGATCGGATAGCGCTATCAACCAATCAGCGTGCTGCTTTTGAAACGTCTGCATATTGCTTTTAAAACCGAATTCTTCGACAATCGCCTTGTTTGCGGTTGTCAGGTTTGAACTCGTAATAAAGATGACGACGCTCGTCACAACGAGGAGCGCGATCATCGCTCCCAATGCAAGGTATAATTTGTTCCTAATGTTCATTTTCACCATTTCCATTTGCCTCCTTGAGCAATAATTTTATCTGCTTTGCGCTTCCGTGCCGTCGATAAACCTGGAAAACCAGCCTCTATACACCAGCGTGTCCAGCCCCCTTTTATTTGTATTATTCTTACTTATCAAGGTTTTGTTTGTATCCTTAATAGTCGCATCCACCTTCGACTACGCCGCGGATCCGGTCGCGCCGGCCACGTTATAGGCGCCGGCCACATTGAAGGCCATCTTTTCGAGGCCGTGAATGTCGATAATCAAAGAGACCGTGCCGTCGCCGAGGATTGTGGCGCCCGCGGTTCCATCGACCTGGCGAAAGTTCTTTTCAAGGCTTTTAATAACCGCCTGCTGCTGGCCGATAACATCGTCGACAAGAATGCCGAATCTGCGCCGGCCGCTTTCTATGATGACCACAAGCGCTTCCGATGGGTCTATTTTGTCGGTTTGAATATCGAAAACCCGGTGCAGGCGCACGAGCGGCAGATACTCACCGCGGGCGTCGATAACTTCACCGGTCCCCTCGACCGTTTTGACGGCTTCTATGCGCGGTCGAATCGACTCCACAATCGACAGAAGGGGTATGATAAAGGTTTCATCCCCAACCTTCACATTCATACCGTCGATGATCGCCAAGGTGAGCGGCAATCTAATCCTGAACGTAGTTCCCTTGCCGACCTCGGATATCACCTCGATGGCGCCTTTAAGCTCATCAATGTTGCGCTTAACGACATCGAGGCCGACACCGCGCCCGGAGACATCGGTTACTTTTTTGGCGGTGGAGAATCCCGGCATAAACATAAGCTGGTACGTATCCTCTTTGTTCAGCTCGTCCCCCCGGTTGATAAGACCTTTCTCGACCGCTTTTTCCATAATCGCCTCGGAATCTATGCCGCGACCGTCGTCAAAGACTTCGATGATGATGTTTCCCTCCTGTTGATACGCTAAAAGCTTAACAACCGCTTCTTCCGGCTTGCCCGCCTTTCGACGCTCGCTAGACGATTCGATGCCGTGATCGACCGAGTTTCGAATTAGATGCTTTAAAGGGTCGCTCAACTGCTCGATCACGTTTTTGTCGAGTTCGGTCTCTGTTCCCGACAGCAATAGCCGCGCATGCTTTCCTTCAGCGGTCGCGAGATCTCTTACGACGCGATGAAAACGACTGAAGAGCCCTTCGACCGGTATCATGCGCACGCGCATTACCTGCTCCTGCAAGTCCCGGCTGATCCTTTGAAGCATCTCGAGCGCGCCCAGGGCGGTCCTTTTCCCATTGCCGCTTTCATGTAGACCCTGCTGGTCTACCCGGGCAACCGCGATGACCATTTCGCCGACGAGATTTACTAGTTTGTCGAGCTTCTCGGTATCGACCCGGATTGTAGTCGCTTTTTGAACCTCACGGCTCCTTAATTGCTTATCAAGCGCGCTTTTTACGTGTTCCTCTTTAACTTTACCGCTCTGAACAAGCAGTTCTCCGATCTTACTCTGCGACGACAATGCCTCTTCAACATCCTTGGATATAACATGGCCTTCTTCGGCCAAGATTTCGCCGAGCTTCATGTCGGCGACGCGAAGGTCGACACCCTCTTTGAAGTGAAGCGAACTGTCGGAGATCGATATCTCGCTATCGTCCGCAACAAAAATAAAGATATTCTCGAGGCTCGAGAACGGCTCGGCTGTTCTCACTATCAGCCTCCATGTTAGATATAATTTGTGGATATCGATATTGTCAAAATCAGGAAGGCCTCGCGCATCGACAACTATCTCGACTATCTCACCGATATCTTGCAGCTCGCGAAAGAGCATTAAGGGGTCGGTTCCGGTTTCCAACAGGTTCTCGGAGAGCTTCATCTCAACTTCAAAATATGAGTCCTCCGCACGCTTTCTCGAGCCTGGGTTCCCCGTCTCGGTATCATCCGTGGGATCCTCGCGCTTGGGCAAAAACTGCGCAAGTAATTCGAGCGTGAACTCAAGTTCACGCTGGTCAAAACAGGATTCACCTGATGCGGCGGATTTAATCATCGCTTTCAGCAAATCCACGGCCCGCAACAACACGCTAACGAGTTCACCGGTGGCCGCGAGTTCACGCCGGCGAACGAGATCGAGCACGCTCTCCATGGAATGCGTAAAATCGGATATCGCCGTAAGACCGACCAATCCGCCACTGCCCTTAATCGTATGAGCTGCGCGAAAGATCCGATTGATGAGTTCTTCGTCTTCGCTAGACTCATCAAGCGCCACAACATCTATCTCAAGTTCTTGGATTAACTCAGTAGCCTCTGTAATAAAGGTTTCAAGCAACGTTCCCTGGTCCATAGTTTTACCTCCAATAAGCTGTCGTCTGTGCTATCGTCCCTGCTTGTTGACTCTTTAGCGGGATCTCAATATTTAGCGCGGCTAGCGAACGAACTTCCTCACGACGCCGACCAATTGGTCGTTGTTGAAAGGCTTGACCAGCCAGCCGGCGGCGCCGGCGTTTTTCCCTTCCATCTTTTTTGTCTCCTGAGACTCGGTGGTCAGTATGAGAACCGGGATAAAACGGAGCGCGCTATCCTTTTTAACCTCTTGCACAAAGGTAATCCCATCCATCTCCGGCATATTGATATCGCTTATAATAAGCGATATCCGCACACCCCTCGTCTTTAGCTGCCGCAGTTTTTGCAGACCATCTTTGCCATTGATAGCTTCCTCAACAGCATAGCCGGCCTCGCTCAATGTGAACTTGACCGACGCTCTGAGCGTCGCCGAGTCGTCAACGACCAAAACGCTTTGATCCATTCGCCTCACCCTTCAATATCGCGGCAATAATCAAGCTGCCGATAATAGTAACTTTTTTAGCCCGGATAACGCCAATGCCTCATCCATTGCCGGGCCGGCAATGTACACAATCGGCCTACTCGTCTCCAAAAAATACCTTTTAAGCGCAATAAGCAATTGTAGGGCCGCCGTATCTATCTCGGTTACCCCTGAACAATCGATTGTTGCGCTTGCGCCTTCGTCATAAAGCTCCCTTAGTTCAACATGGAGAGCTTCAATGCTCGCAATTGACAGGATGCCGGTAATAACAATCGTGCCTTTCTTGTCCTTATGTAGTTTAAACATACGCCTCCTCCACACAGTAGGTGATGCCGCTCGGTCTTTGGCGCGCTAAAAAAGAATTAACTCGCCTTCTTGTTCGCCATGTTCAACGTCGACATCGCACATGTCGCCCGCTATTTTCTTATGCGATAATACCGTAAACTTTTCGATGGTATCTTGGAGTCGGGTGTCGCGCACCCTCCAATCATCACCATCGATCGTTGAAAGCACTCTCTTTTTTGTCTTACCCGCCATCGATGCGAGTTTTTGGAAATCTTCTTTCAGCTCCTTGTTCTGGTCTGCCAGCGCGCGAACTCTTTCTAGATCCGCAAGCGATGCTTGAATCAACTCCTGAAGCATCGAAACATGCTCTGATAAGAGCGAGAACGTCGATTTTACCTGCGACTTGGCGCGGTAAAAATTGCCGAGTAAATCATCGATATCCCCGGCGATCGACTCGAGGTTCGACTCGACGCCTACCCTATGCCTCCCCATCGAATCGATGAGTTGATTTAAGAACCGATAATCTTGAGAAACCGCCCTATGGGATTCTCTCATTTCATTGCTGATATAGTCGGCCAAGCCATCGACGCGCTGCGACAGCTCCCCGTCTTTCGCCAGACCGCTGCTCCGAGCGACCTCTATCTTTATAGGAATGTTTATTAGATGAAAATTGGTGGCCCTCTTTAAGCGCCTAAACTGTCTCTCAAGAATTTCGAGCATTTCGGAAAGACCCACAGCCGTGAACCACAATTGCTCCCAACTGTTTGCCGCATTTTGCATCATGGATGCCGTACATATAACGGCATCCTCGACACCCTGGAACGATTCATCGACATCGCTTAAGTATTTATCCTTTGAGTCGCCATCGCCGGTTTGATTCACGACTTCCGCGTCGAGCAACAGCTTTTGTATTATTTTGAACTTGTCCTCCAGCTCTCGCACCGTAGCGTCGAGTCGCATATCGATGTCGTCCAGCAGCTGAATGCAGAGCAGCGGCACGCTTTCCTGGAACGAGACTATATCGAGCAGATGTTCGGCGCCCGCCGCGCCCGCGTTTTCGTCGACCTGTCCGAACTCACCGTTGGTTGCCTCCTCAAGAGACCTGCGCACATGGTCCGTGCATTGTGTAAGGATATCCTGCACCTGCAACTCGTTCATGATCTCGCGTATAGCTTGCAAGGACCGGTTTACCGCTCCGTTGATCCCATCGAGACGTACGACAAGTTTTACGATATTCTCTTGGAGCCCTTCATGTTTTTGTTTAAGATTGCCGCTTATTTGCCGAACATCGGACTTGCAGAGCGAGGTCTGTTTCTCGCTTATCTCCTGGAACAAGTTGTATTTTTCGGCGAGCGCTTCCGAAGTATTTACAATATCATCGATAAGAGCGATAGCCGCATTAGCCATCTTCTTTAACTCATTCGTTATCGGATTTAGCGTGCGTCCCGCGTCGCCCGCCTTAATAGCGACAATCGCCGCATTGAGCGAGAGCATCTCTATCTCGGCCGCGAAATCGCGAATACTCTCGATCGACGATTTGAGATTATCTATACGCGTCATCAATTCACTCATTTTTTGAAACGCGTCACCCTGATCGCTTACGACCCTAATGAGGTAATCCGCGGCGTGTCGCAATTTATTTAGATCGCTGTTCTTTTCAGAACCTTCTTGCGGGAGAAGACCGCTCTCTCTTTTGAAATATCGACTTAGCCCATTCGCCTCACCCTCTGTAGTGCGAAGCGCCGCGTTGATGTCGGGTAGGCTTACACCGATCTTCAAAAACGCCGTCTCTGTGAGGCCCTGCACTTCGACGAGCTTTCCGCCGGCCATAGAAACAATCGTTTTATACTTGCCCAACATTCCCTCGTACTCTTCTACGATTAAAGCCAACGGATTCATGTAATCGCCGAGGGGGTCTTTATCGTCTTTGTGATCTCCATTTAATGTGGTTGTCAGCTCTTCAACAAAGCAAATCTCACTCATTTCGCACACTACCTATCCTTATCTTTGGACAAGGTTTTAAGCCTGCATCAATCCATACTATAAATATCGAATTATATATCGGCTGCACGATAAACGGCTTTATGGCTATTTCAGGACTAATTGTTTTTGCGGACGGGGATACGTAATTCGGTTTCGGCGGGACACATGCATCATACTGCTCATGTCAACCATCTCCCTTAAAACTCGTCGAAATCATCGGATGCCGCGCTGAGTTCCTCCGCGCCGGCGGCCTTCGCTTTAAGGCGTGCGGGTTGCCTTGGGATAATGCGTGTGACTGTCGCAAGACTCCTGTTCTTGTGCTCTTTCGCAAGCGCGTTCGTACCGCTAAACGACGCCATGAGATTCTTAAGTTCCTCGGCCTCCATCGCCAACGACTGAGATGCCGCGGCCGCCTCTTCGACCAACGTGCTGTTGTTCTGAACCACGTCATCCATCATGGAAACGGCTTTATTTACCTGGTCGATGCCGGTTGCCTGTTCTTGTGATGCCGAAGCGATTTCCGTTACGGTTTCGGCGACCTCTTTAATCGAAGAAATTATTTCCAGCAAGGTCTCGCCGGATTTCTCTGCCAGCTTGTTGCCTTTATCTACCTTTTCAGCGCTATCCTGGATTAAATTCTGTATCTCTTTTGCGGCTTCAGCGCTTCGTTGAGCAAGATTCCTAACCTCGCCTGCGACAACCGCAAAACCCTTTCCTTGCTCGCCGGCGCGCGCCGCTTCGACCGCCGCGTTCAAGGCTAGGAGGTTGGTCTGGAACGCAATCTCATTTATCACGTTTATAATGTCCGCGATCTTCTTGCTGGCCCCGGTCACCTCGCCCATGGATGCCATTGTATCTTCGACGACAGCGCCGCCGTTTTGCGCCAACGCAGCCGCGTCAACCGCCAACGTGCTCGCACGACGAGCGCTTTCAGCGTTGGTCTTAACCGTCGCGGACATCTCTTCAATGGTTGCGGCCGTTTCTTCCAGGGCCGATGCTTGTTCTTGTGTCCTTTGTGAGAGTTCCTGGTTGCCGGCTGAGATCTGGTCGGAGGCGTTAGCAACGTTTTCCGATGCCTCAACGACCTTGCCGACCATTGAAAGAGTGCTACGCGTCAATAAATAAGCGACCGCGACTCCAACGAGCGCTCCCATTACGGTCAAGACGATAATAAGCAGGTTGCCGGCGCGTTCGCTTTTTTGTGCGTCCGCTTTGTGTTGTTCGACTTTTTCATATAAGGTTTTAACGAGTTCATTGTAAATACCGTCAAGTTGGGTAATTGTCGGCAATGTGTTTTCTTCGTAGTACTTTACAGCGTTTGCTTTGCGGCCCTGCTGAAGCTCGCTGGTAACACCGGCACCTCCTTCATGAAGTTTTCTGTGCGGTTCTTCGAGTTCTTTCAGGATACGCTGTGTTTCAGGCGATTCCGCCTTAAACTCCGCTGATTCGATGTAGCTGTAATACCATTTGCCGAAATCGCACTCCTGCGGATTGAGTGTTTTCTTAAACTCACCGCCAATCAGAATGTGATTCGATAGAGCGTTTATCCAATCAACGTGTTGCTTCTGGTAGGTTTTCGTCTGACTTTCAAATTCAGTTTCCTTTATAATCTCCTTATTTGCCCGTACCAGGTTGGAGTTGGTTATATTGATGACAACACTCATAATAACCATAAGCGCGATAATCGCCCCAAAAGCCAGATACAGTTTCTTAGAAATACTTAGATTTGATTTCACGTTTCTTAACCCCTTTCAATTAACTAGCTTTAAGACTACACATGTACTCGCTTGCTTTAGCTTCTTTTAGCTTCTTACTTACCTTTTCGAGATATTGTATCGTCGTGTTGGCGGAATATATGAGCGTTTCATAGCATTTTTCTTATACACTCTTGTCGTCGGAGATTAGCTGAACATTTTGTGCGCGAACCAAAAAGCCGGCTCGATCGCCGGCTTTTTCTGAATATGGAATTTTCTTATCCAGCCGATATTATCCCCGGGAAAGTCCTCCGACAAGCGATTCTATGGCTTTCCTTTGGGAGTCGGACTTGGCGCAAGTGATGGCCCTCAACAAATGCGGCTTCGCCGCTTGCGCGTTGCCGCTCTCTATCAATACCAGACCCAGCGCATATGCGGCGTTCGAGTCCTCAGGGTTCCGTGCGAGCAGGTCTTCAAAATAGGCTGTCGCTTCGACGGCGTGATCCCTCATCAACTTGCGAGCGACCTGAAGATGGGGATAGTCGAGGGTCAGGCGCAATGCCTGATCGACTCTTCCCATCTTTCGATAAGCGGATATCGCCGCTTGCAATGGTTCGTCCGGGTGGTACGGTTGCTCCAAGTACCAAGCGATGATTTCTTCAGCCGGTTTCGCCGAGAGGTCCTTGCTGAATAAGCGGTTATACGTGACGATATTCGGTTGTATTCCCGCTTTTCCCATCTCCCTGAACTTGGTTTCAGCCGTCTCAAAATCGGGCGCCTTATATATCAGCGTATTGAAGGTAATCACGTCCGGCTTCGAATGCTCCGTCTTCATCTTTTCGAGCCAAGAGCGAGCGACTTCATAATCGGGAGACTTGAGCATCAACGCATTATAGGTAATTGTATTGGGTTGAACCTCTTCTTGCTCCATCCTCGCGAATAGGGCGGCGGCCGATTCGTATTCTTCCGTTTTCGAAATGAGCGTACTGTATGTTATAACATTTGGGACAATAGCCTCGGAACGCATCTCGTCGAGGAGGGCCTGGGCCGTCTCAAAATCGGGCGCCTTGAAGATGAGTGTGTTATACGTCACGGCATTCGGTTTGACGCCCTTGGCGCGCATCGTCTCCAACCACGCGACCGCGATATCGTAATACGGTGCTTTCGAGATGAGCGAGGTGTAGGTCACGATGTTGGGTTTGACGCCTTCACGGCGAATCGTCCCCAGATATGAAAGCACCTCGGCCATATACTCACGGATAAGTCTCTTAGCCGCCGCCAGACGCGGGTAATCCAGCGCCAGACGCAAGGCTTGGTCGACACGGCCAATCCGTTTGAAAGAGACGATAGCCGTCTCTATCGGCTCTTCCGCAAGGCTCTCTTGCGCCCGGTACCATAGGATCAATTCATCGGCCGAAACCGTGGAGAGGTCTTTTTCAAAGAGCGTCCCGAATGTATCGGTAGTCGGCTCGACTCCGTCAGCCCGCATCGTCTCGACAAGCGATTGCGCTCTTTCAAAACCGGCGGCCTTCTTAATCAAGGTATTATACGTGTCGATATCGGGTTTTATTCCCTTTTTGCGCATCGAATCCAGCCATGATTTTGCGGTATCGAAATACGGTGCTTTCGAGATAATAGTGTTATAACTGGTAACGCTAGGCGGTACGGCTTCCTCTCGGATCGTGTTAAGATACGCGAAAACCTCATCCATGATCTCCCGGATGAGCCTTTTGGCCACCGGAAGATGCGGATATTCAACAGCTAAGCGCAACGACCGGTCGACGCGCCCGTACTTCCGGTAGGTGGCCATCGCTGTCTGGATAGGCTCCTCCGAGTGATGCTCTTGCGATAAGTACCATTTCAGCAATTCCTCCGCAGGCTGAGACGATATGTTCTTACTAAGCAGGCGGTTATATGTGTCGAGATTCGGTTTGACGCTATCTCTCGCCATCGCGTCGAGCCAAGATTTCGCGGTATCGAAATCGACGGCTTTAGATATCAGCATATTATATGTGACGATATTGAGCTTTATGCCCTCGGCCCGCACCGAGTCGAGCAGGGCGCGGACAATATCATAGCCCGGAGCTTTGGGTATTAGTTTATTGAAGACGGCGATATTCGGCTGCAAACCGTCTCGCTCCATCGTCTCCAGCCAGAACTTGCCCGTCTCAAAATCGGGCGCCTTAGCGATGAGCGCTCCGTAGATATGGGCGCTAAGCCGACCCCCGTCCTCAGTGAGAGATCTCAGCCAATACCTAGCCGTCTCGTAGTCGGGTGCTTTCGCTATAAGTAACCCATAAGTGGAAATATCCGGCTCTATCCCCTCGCGCTCCATCTCCTCAACGAGAGATTTGGCCTTTGCGTAATCGGATTTGGCGATCATCGCATCATATATAGGGGCGCCCGGTACGAGCCCTGCTTCCCGCATCGACGAGAGCAGCGCGACGGCGGTCTCATGGTCCGGTGCTTTAGCGACGAGCGCATTGTAAATGGTAACATCGGGCTCTATCCCCTCGCGCTCCATCTCCTCAACGAGAGATTTGGCGGTACCGAAATCGGGCGCCAACGCGACAAGTATGTTATATATATCCGCCGTCGGCTGTACGCCGGCGGCCTTTGCTTTGAGAAAAAACGCGTTGGCGGTCGGATAATCCGTCAGGCTCGAAAGCAACCTACCCCAACCCTGAGCATCTTTCAGCGCCGAGCCTTGTTCGGATGCTTCAACCGCCGCTTCTCCGCCGCGGGCGTCACCAGTGAGGCGGCTCGCGACCGCCTGGGCGACATAGCCGGCATCCTCCGTCCTGCCGAGCGCGTTAAGAGTATACATGTAGCACTCGGGAGTGCCGCTCTCGACGACAGACTCCAAGACGATTTCGCCCAGGATCGACAATAGTGCGGCGGCCTCGGTATCTGAACCCGCATCCATGACCGGCGCGGCGTCGAATCTTTCAATCTTGAATTCGTCCCTAACCAGGCTGAGTACCGAGTCGTCGACGAGCACTCTGTCGGTGTGTGGGAACATCGCCAAGCCGGCTGCTTTGCGAAGACTATGGCCGACCCATTCCCGCTTACCGTCCGGCATTTCGATGCGACGGTCGTGACCGGAGAAGAGGCTGATACGGAGCGCCGGGAGCCGATTTTGCGCGATCCCGTAAGCCCGCGCCACCTCATCGTTAAAATTATTGGCTAGAATCACGCCTAGACAACTGAGCGCGCGTACGCGCTCGGACCTGTCGGTCATGAGCATGAAACCGTTGCCGGTGAATTTTACAAAGATATCCGAAAGTCGAAGGTTGTGAATGTGGGGTTTGAGATGCTCGGCGAGGATCACATTGAGACGATCTTGTCTCGCCAGCACCGCTTCGCCGGCTTCTCTTTCGGGTGTTGCGGGCTCTGACATTTGGATGGAAAGGCAATACACGAGATGTTGTCGATTGAATGGTTCCATCAAGACGGCGGCCTCCCTTTCTGTGACGACAATTTGAATGACGCAATTTTTGGGCAAGGGCAAGGACAAATATTCGGTTCTTTATAGCTTTGACCCAATATTAGCATAGCTATAGCGACCGCTAAACAATATATTTGAGAATCTTTAACTTAAATGGATGTGATTGGAAAGGCTATTGTCGATACCGGTTTGCTCATCCCTTGCCCACCAGGCTTTCTGTCTATAAAAGGTTCAAACAACAACCAAGCCGTCCGATAACTCCTAATATATATACTCAAATATCATGAGAGACCGCGAGGGCTTATCGAATTAACGTGAAATATTTGTACGAAGTGGAGAGAGCGTATGCAAACAACCATGGCGACCAGGACGAGTAAAATTCCCACCCTAAATAGAATAGCCGCGCTTGTGCTTATCGCAGCCGCGTTATTGCCGGCCGTCGCGGCAACAGGATATGCGGGCGTCAACGAATGGGTTACGAACGGGCCTTCCGGCGCTATCGTCTACTCTCTCGGCGTATCGCCCGATTACGCCACATCTAAGACGGTCTTTGCCGGCACGGATAACGGCATATACAAATCGACCAACGGCGGGACGAGCTGGACGCAGGGCGGATTGGCCGGCAACCACGCGCAATCGCTCGCCGTCTCCCCCGGCTATGCCGCCGACGGCACGGTGTTTTCGGGCACCAACAACGCGGGAATCTACAAGTCGACCAATGGCGGTACGAGTTGGACTCAAGTGGGGCTCGCAGGCACAAGTGTCAGCGCTCTTGCTATATCCAATAACTATGCGACCGACCGGACGGTCTTTGCCGGAACAAACGGCGGCGTATATAAATCGACGGATGCCGGGACGAGCTGGACCGCTATGAACACCAGGTTTTCGCACAATTATATTAGCGCGATTCAAACATCCCCCAACTACACTATCGACGGCACCGTCTTCGCGGGCACAAGCGATGGCGGCGGCGTGTACAAGTCTATGGACGGCGGAGCGAGTTGGGCTCGGGTAAACAACGATCTTGGCAACATCAACATAAGCTCACTCGGTGTGTCCCCCAACTACGCTGTTGACGGCACCGTCTTCGCGGGCGCGAGCGATGGCGGCGGCGTATATAAAACGATCAACGGCGGCGCGAGCTGGACGCAGAGCGGCCTTTTGGGCGTCAACATATTCTCGCTCGCCACATCGCCCAACTATGCCGACGACAGCACCACCGTTGTCGGCACCTATGGGGGCGGCGCGCACATATCGACCAATGGCGGCACCAACTGGACGCAGATAAACACCGGCCTCGCACCGACCAGCATCCCCTCTGTTAGGTTTTCCCCGGCGTACGGCTCGGACTATACGATATTCGCAGGCACCTGGGGCGGCGGCGTTTTTAGCGCCACGACATCCGACAGCCTTCCGCCGGTAATCAACTCCGCCGACCCCGCAAACGGGGCGACCGCGATAGCCAGAGACAAGACCATAGCAATCACTTTCAATGAGAACGTGCAGTCGAGCACCGCTTACGACTTGATAACCCTTAAGGATGCCGCCGGCAGCCAGGTTACGATGACCAAGGTTATTAACGGGCGCGTGCTCACACTCGACCCGACCGGCGACCTCGCTTACGGCACAACCTATACGGCGATAATCCCGGCGGGCGCCGTAAAAGATACCGCGAACAACGCGTTCGGTGCGCAACACACCCTCAGCTTCACTGTAGCGGCGGCGCCGGATACGACGCCCCCGACGGTAAGCTCTACCGACCCGGCCAATAGCGCCTTAAGCATTACGAGAGACAAAACCGTCGTTATCACCTTTAGTGAGAACATCCAGGCCGGCAGCGCCTATAACAACATTACGTTTAAGACCGCCGCCGGCGTTTCGGTAGATGCAACCAAAACAGTTTCAGGGGCGACGTTAAGCCTTGACCCGGCAGGCGACCTTGCCGGCAATACCGTCCACACGATTACGATTCCGGTCAACGCGGTCAAAGATATGTCCAATAATAACCTGGCCGCGCAATATGCCTTGAGCTTTACGACCCAAAACGATACCACTCCCCCGACGGTAAGCTCTACCGACCCGGCGAACAATGCGGTCGAGGTCGCGAAAGAAAAGACGATAACCATAACCTTTAGCGAGAACATACTGGCCGGAACCGCCTACGAGACGATAGCCGTTAAAGATACGAGCAGCACGGCGATTTCTCTGTCAAAGAATATCAAAGATAAAGTACTGACGCTAACCCCGGCGAAAGACCTTGCGTTAGGTATGAAATATACGGTGACCATACCCGCGAGCGGTGTCAAAGACAGCGCCGGCAATGCGCTTGCCGCCGCATACTCGTTTAATATCACTACGCAGAACGACACTACCACCGCGACCGCCCCGCAAGGCCTGAAAGTAGTGAGCAATAAGGGGTTGGCTCACATATCGTGGACCTCCGTTGCCGACAGCGGCCTCTCCGGCTACAACGTCTATCGAAAAATAAAAGGTGAAACGGCGCTGTCAAAAGTAAACACGGCGACGATACTCGAAGCCCGGTATCAAGATAAGAGCGTTGAAATCGGCAAGACTTACGTGTATGCGGTGACTTGGGTAGGCAAAACCGCAAAAGAGAGCGCGAAGTCGAGCGAATTCGAGGTCTTCGTAGAGAAAACCGCGAATCAATCCGGCTTCGCCGATGTGCCCGATACGGCCTGGTATAAAGACCACGTTATACAGCTGACCACAAACAAAATCGTCTCCGGTTATGTCGACGGGTCTTTCCGGCCGAACCACAACGTATCCCGCGGTGAGTTCGCCAAAATGATGTGCCTCACGATGGGTTGGACCTTAGAGAACCCTTCGAGCGCTTCCTTTACCGATGTACCGAAAGACCATTGGGCGTATAAATATATCGAGACGGCCAAATCGAAGAAGGTTATCGCCGGCTACGAAGACGGCACTTTTAAGCCCGGTAAAAGTATAACCCGAGCTGAGATCGCCAAAATAGCGTCCGAGACTCTTGGCCTGCCCGCCGGCGCCAGCACCCTATCCGATATCGCGACCTCATGGGCTAATGATTATATAGCCAAATGCGTTAAGGCCAACATCGTCGGCGGCTATAACGACAACACCTTTAGGCCAAGCAACACGGCCACCCGAGCCGAGGCCGCCAAGATGGTCGTCGGGGTTCTTGGCGCTAAGAAATAGGATGTAAGCGCCGACGCTCGCTCGCGAAAGTCGCGCACTTGTTATTCCGCGTCTGTTCTCGCTTTTTACTCATTAATGCTTAGGCTCTTCGTGCCGCTTGTCGATTAAATCATATATCTATATCATCCTTAGGGCTGAGGGAGTTGGACTATTTGGACAGCAAGCAACTATTGACGCTCATCACCGGCGAGTTGGCAAAGACCATAGACGATACCCTGATTCCCCAAACCACCATCTCCAGTCTGGGACTTAAGCTTGCGACACAACTGAATTGGCGGGTCAAATCGGCCGCGGGCGCGGCGAAGAACGAGCTGTCGGGTGCGTCGTTTATCAACGCGATAGCATCGGTTACTTCGAGCTTCGACTATGTCATCATTCCAATCGCCATAACCAAGAGCCAAATCCGGTATAAGGTAAAGAACTGTCCCTTTAAGCAATATCGATCCGAGGCACTGTGCTCGGTGATGAAGGGCCTCGTCGGCGGGCTTGGCTTCCTTTCTTTTGGCTACAGCAAAATCGTAACCATTGTCGGCCCGGACCAGCCCGTGCGACCCTGCACTTTCGATTTATACATCACGCCTTCGACTGAAGCCGAAAGTAGGGTGGGCCTGGAATACTCGCGAGGCATGATTGGACTGCTCAAGGGCGAGGACGAAAAGTACATCTCACAACAGCGTCAATCGCGCCGAAAGTTGATTCTCGGCTTATTTTCGAATCTGGCTCTATCCCTAAGGGACAACCCATCGACGAAGCGGCTGGCGCAAAAATTCATCGAAAGCCTCTCCTGTATTCCAGAGATAAGAATTGCCGCACTCTACCTGCGAGAAGGTGACGCGTTCGTCTTGGCGTCCGATTACGGACTTCCGGAGGACAGCAGATACCTCATAAAAAATGTTGTGGTAAACAACGAATTTGTCGCAAAAACCGACCGCGACAGCCACCTACTCTCCAGCGTTGAGGCGTTTAACGGTGAGCGCCGCAACATCGCTAATAGAACCGGCGTACGCTCGTTCGCTTCGATTAAGATAGCTTCGCACGACAAGCTTGTGGGCGTCCTCAATATCGGATGGAAGTCGACCGTCCCCATCTCGCCCGAGATCAGTGAATCGATACGTGCGGCATGTAGCTTGTTAGGCCTTTCCATAGATAACAGCCGGATGTACGCGACGCTAGAGCAGGCATGCTTCAACAGCATCGCTGTCCTCAATGAACTCGTTAACGTCGTCGACCACCACTCCAACAATCATTCTAAGCGCGTCGCTGAGATCTCCCGAAGAATAGCGGTCGAGATGGACTTAGGCCAAGACGACATAGACCTCCTCTATAAGGCGGCGCTCATCCATGATGTAGGTAAGGTAAACGTGCCGCCCCACATATTGAACAAACCCGGCCAGCTTACGGACGAAGAGTTCGATATTGTAAAAGAGCATCCGGTTACCGGCTCCAGGCTCTTAGCGCCCATAGCCAGCCTCGAAAGTATCGTCCCGGCGGTACTCTACCATCATGAGCGCCTCGATGGGTCGGGATACCCCGAGGGCTTGACCGGTGACGACATACCCCTGTTCGCCCGGATCATCGCCGTAGCGGACGCCTACGATGCGATGACCGCCACACGCGCCTACAGGAAGCCTAGTTCGAAAGATTCCGCCATCGCTGAGCTGGTCAAAGAAAGCGATACCAAATTCGACGCCGTCGTTATCGGCGCGTTGATAGCGGTCCTCAACAACCGGCACCTGGACGAGGACGCATTCCGGTTCGACCACCGGCTAACCGGTGAAGACCTAGCCATTTAACAGACGACAAATTGCCTAAAATACAGGCTAAACCAAAAATGCTTTACAAAAACCGGCAAATGAGCGATAATATATAAAGCTAAGACGTGATTTTAAGTAGGGAGTCGCTGTTGGGCGGGTCTCTATTTTTATGGTCGATGACGTAAGCTCTTTTAGGGTGTCGTATTAACCTAGCGTCGTAAGCTTAACCCCTTAGACGCTAGGAGGTGAAATTCTTGTCAACAGGTACTGTTAAGTGGTTTGATGATAGCAAAGGTTTTGGTTTCATCAGCCAGGACAATGGTGGCCCGGATGTCTTTGTACATCACTCGGCGATTGTCGCGGAGGGATTTAAGACTCTGGCCGAGGGTGCGGCGGTTGAGTTTGAGGTCGAGATGGACCCCAAAGGCGCTCGCGCATCAAACGTCACCCTTGTAAAGTAATCAGCAAGAATTTAAAAAAGACCTGCTAGAGATGGCAGGTCTTTTTTATGTGGGGGCTTTAAGATAATATTGGCGCACCGATAGTGCTTCTAAGCCCTTAAATATGTGGTATATTGGCAAGGTTGTGGAAATCGGTAACAACAGGTAAAGAGGTTGAAAGAATGTCACACCAGGCAAGAAGAAAAGACATCAGAAATATCGCGATAATCGCACATGTCGACCACGGTAAAACCACGCTCGTCGATGCCATGCTCCGTCAAACCGGTGTTTTTCGCCAAAACGAAGAGGTAAACGAGCGCGTTATGGACTCCAACGACCTGGAGCGCGAACGCGGCATCACCATATTTTCCAAGAACGCATCGATCAACTATAAAGACATCAAGATTAATATCGTCGATACGCCCGGGCACAGCGATTTCGGCTCCGAGGTCGAGCGCATCCTGCAAACGGTCGATGGAGTGCTCCTCCTGGTCGACGCATTCGAAGGGCCGATGCCTCAGACAAAGTTCGTTTTAAGAAAGGCCCTCGACCTTCACCTGAAGCCGATTTTGGTCATAAACAAGGTCGACAGGCCGGATGCTCGCTCGCATGCCGTCGTCGACGAGGCCTTCGACCTCTTTTGCGACCTCAATGCCTCCGATGAGCAGCTCGATTTCGCGGTCGTCTATTGCTCGGCAAAAGACGGTATCGCGTGGTACGAGATGGAAGAAGAGAGCGATAGCCTAAAGCCGCTCTTCGAGACCATCATACACCGCGTTCTCCCCCCTGCCGCGGATGTGGGGAGACCGTTGCAGATGCTAATCACCATGCTCGACTACGACAACTACATCGGAGGGCTCGGTCTCGGGCGCATCGTCCACGGCGAAGTACGCGTCTCCGACCAAGTCTATCTGATGCGCCGGGACGGCACCAGGCGGGCGGGCAAGGTCAGCGGCCTCTTCGCGTATCAAGGCATGAAAAGAGTCGCCGTCGATTTTGCGAGTGCGGGAGATATCGCATGTGTCGCCGGTTTGGAAAATATTAACGTCGGCGAGACCATCGCCTCGTTCGAGTCGCCCAAAGCACTTCCCTTCGTCAATATCGACGAACCGACGATATCGGTTATGGTTGGACCGAATACCAGCCCCTTTGTCGGAATGGACGGCGGTAAATTCCTTACCAGCCGCCATATTCGCGAGCGCCTCCACAGAGAGGCGAGAATCAATGTGGGCTTGCGCGTGGAGGACGTCGAAGGCGAAGAGATGATTAAAGTATCGGGACGAGGCGAACTCCACCTCTCAATCCTCGTCGAGACGATGCGCCGCGAAGGGTATGAACTCGAAGTATCGAAACCAAAGGTCATCTTTAAGGAGATCGACGGGAAGGTTCTCGAGCCCATCGAGATGCTCGTTATCGATGTCGATAAAGATTATCACGGCTATGTCATCGAGGAGATGGGCAAACGCAAAGCCGAGATGAAAAACTTTGTCGAAACCGATTCGGGCAGTGTGCAGATGGAGTTTACCATACCGTCACGCTCGCTCATCGGCTTCAGAAGCGAGTTCCTGACGATGACACGCGGAACAGGGACGCTCTACAGCAACTTCTACGAATACGAGTTCTTCAAGGGCGAGATACCCAAGCGTGAGAAAGGCGTCTTGGTCTGTCACGCTCAAGGCAAGGCGGTGCGCTATGCCTTGAGCGGGCTTCAGGATAGAGGGCGGTTCTTCATACCGCCCAACACCGAGGTATACGAGGGTATGATTATCGGCGAAAATAATAAGGGTGTCGATCTTACGGTCAACGCTGTCAAAGAGAAGAAATTGACCAACATGCGGGCCTCGGGCAGTGACGATGCGCTGCGCCTGCCCCCGCATAAAGAGATGACGTTGGAGCAGGCTCTTGAATTCATCGAAGATGATGAGCTGGTCGAGGTCTCGCCGAAAGCAATCCGCATTAGAAAAAAGCTGCTCGATGAGAACGCCCGCAAGAAAGCTAAGAAGTAGTTCCGGTTTGGGTAGAGCCTCCACAATAAGTCATGGTATAATACGATAGAATTTTAGTCATCGCTAGCGGCCGGCGCCAAGCGCCTCATCGCCTGCGACCACTCTAAGGAGGTTGAACTTGCCCCATTTGAGAAAGTACTTAGCTATCGCCCTTCTCATCGCATCCGTATCCCTGGCGTTTGGGTGTTCCGCGGGCCAGGTTACCGACGAAGACTTGGGTATTACCGCAGCGAAAAACGAACAAGCACCGGCGGCACCACAAGCTCCGCCGGAGACTCCGCCGACGGTCCAAACTACTCAACCAACGGCGCCGCCTCCCTGGAAAAATATCAGCGCATCCGATGCGTCGGCACTTATCAGTGGCAATCCCGCCGTTCAAATCGTAGACTTGAGAAGTTCTTACCTGTATGGGAACAAACACATACTAGGCGCAAAACTTTTACCGCAAGGCGAGTTGGCGACGCGCTTCGGAGAACTCGACAAAACAAAACCGGTTCTGCTCTATGACGATGCCGGAAAATGGAGCAAGGACGCGGCTAAATTATTGACCGACAATGGCTTTTCCGAAGTATATGAACTCGATGGAGGAATAGCGAGCTGGACATATGGAGTCGGGCCTTAGATCGGGGTCAGACCTGGATTTAGTCGAATGTCTTAGCGGGTTTCGCCTATCATGCCTGCTAAGTTATAATGTTTATCCTAAAGCCTTTACAAATCGCGCAATATGACCGATAATAATGAAAGCTAAGACGTGAATTCGTAAATGGGGACTCGTTGTTAGACGGGTTCTTATTTTTATGGTCGGTGTCGTAAACTTTTTAAGTACCTCATTAACCTAGCGTCATAAGCTCAAGTTTAGCGACGCTAGGAGGTGACAATTTTGTCAAAAGGTACAGTAAAGTGGTTCGATGACGGCAAAGGTTTTGGTTTTATCAGCCAGGAAGACGGCGGACCGGATGTCTTTGTACATCACTCAGCAATCGGCGGCGACGGTTTCAAGACACTCGCCGAGGGCGCGGTAGTCGAGTTTGAGGTTCAAATGGAGGCTAAAGGCGCTCGCGCAAGCAACGTAACCGTTGTTGGCTAATCTAGTTTCAACTTAAAAAGACCTGCTATGTATAGCGGGTCTTTTTTATTGCCGTTTGTCTCGCCGGGCACAGCAAACAATTCGGTCTTGTTCCGAGAGTAGTCATAGAGGTTGGCTCATGGCCGAAGAGTGTTTTGCTTGAATGCGGCATTTTGGCGTTAGTGTGATATAATTAATTCATTGAGATTGCTTTGTTGTTTAATTATGAGGATATGAAGCTCCTGTGAAAGAGTGGTCATATCTTTTTTATTACGGAGAGTCGACACTCGTTGCGGTATGGCTATCGCAAACGACAGAAGCGCTCCGAAAACAGGCAAATACCCTACAGGAAGGAGTAACCGTGAGAATCGCCGACCAAAACGGCAAGAAATATCGCGCCTACAGCCCAGAGGAATTCTTTAAATCCCCTGAAAGCCCGCAACAATATTTCATCCCGACCGCGCCAAAACCCAAGAAGGTCGATGTAGTTAAAATAGAAGATAAGACCGACCAGGAGCCTGCGTAGCGACTGCGATCGCGCAAACGATTGTTATGCGTAGCTCAGTCATCCGTCGAAGACGGGCCGCACTCCGTCGACTCACGGAAGATAACCGAAGGCACCAAGCGTATATATACCAACTCGCCGACCAGTTCGACCAGCGTTTGGGTGACAATTACGGCAGACGCCAAAATCCAAGCGTCCGGCAAGGCCAGCGCTAGCGGAAGCACCACCAGCGAATTGCGTGTCCCCGCGCTGAAGATCAGCGCCCTTCCAGCCCGCGTATTCAAGCGAAATAGACGCGCCGTCAGGCGCGCGAGAAACGGCATTATGACCATGAAGGCAACATAGATCGGTACGGCTTGGCTCACCAGCGGGAGATATTCTTCGATTCCGGCGATTTGGGACACAACAACGAGAAACAGAGTGAGCGCCATGAACGGCACCGGTAGCCAAGCGGTTCTCTCAAGCCATACTGCGCCTATACGTTGGCGCTTAGCCCAGAACTCGCTCATCAGGGCGAACCCCAGCGGCAAAACGATGAGTACGAGAAACGCTTCCAAGAACGGGCCGGCACTCATGACCTGTGCGGCCTGCTCGCCCATGAAAAGCCACAGATACACGGGGAGAAGGAGTATCTGTGCGAGAAGCAGCAAAGGCGTGGAGGCAAGAACGAGCCGTGCATTTCCGCGACCGAGGTGCGTAAAGACGATGACGTAGTCGATGCAAGGGGTGAGCAAAACAAGATATACCCCGAGTAACAGCGGCGGATGTTCGGGCAAAAAACGTGACAACAACCAGACCAACACAGGAACGACGATAAAATTGACCATAAGCAGCGCCGCGGTAAACCGGCGGTTAGCAAACGCTTCGCGGAGCTTAAGGAATGGAATCTGGACAAACATTCCGTAAAGCAAAACCGCAAGCACCGGAGAGACCATAAACTCCAGGCTCGCGCCTAAAGTCGGGCGCCACAACCCCAGCCCCGCACCGATAGTCAAGGCAACAACATATAGCCGGATCTGATTTTCTTCCAGTTGTTCTCTTGACACCGTATTTCCTTAAAACGCATGACGTCCAAGCTTGCCGACAACGATGGAGCACGGCGGAATTGCCATCCGTTGGAGCGTCTTGTTCGGCAAGCTCTTCATCTCAGTTTAATGCAGGCAGAGGCGCTGTAATCGCTCTCGCCATCCACGTACAGCTCTTAGTACTACAGTTGTCCGGTATTTGATCTTCGTTCATGTTCCGTTCCGCCGAAACATGATTATACTGATGCGTATAATACCCTAAAATCACTGCTCGTGCGAGAAATAGGCTCAGTAGTCAGGTGCGTCAAGTCCGGGGTCAGGTCTTTAATCTTTACTTTCGAATCCTCCCCCTCCCCTCAACTTCCCCACAATTAAATAAAGCCTTGTCGTACCGTAATTCGACAAGGCTTTATTGGTGCTGCCCTGAGTGGACGCTATTCAAATCTCGAATTGCTGGAGAAGCTAGTTAAATATATCTCTGAGCTGTGATAATGTGGCTCTTTCGCTAATAAACACAATCAACTTTCTTGGGTTAATTACGCGGCTACTTATTTAAATAACTTGCCAAACACAGCCACCGATTTATAGCTTCCCTTGCAGTCATTATTATCAATAAGAGCGGAGGATGTCACTGGAGGTTTGATTGAATTGGTAGGATAAGGAAGCACTGTGATAGTCGGTCGCTTATCTTTTCCAAATCAATATGCTAAACTTTCAAATTAAGGAGGCAAATATAAAACCCATCCTCACAGTAGCGGCGCTCCTTTTACGAGCGCGGAAACTTTCAAATTAAGAAGGCAAATATAAAACCCATAGCCGTTTAACGGGAGGTGTTAAGATGAAAAAGGGGGGAAAACAAAATTATTAATGCTAACGAAGCCAGAACGCACTTTGGACAAGTTTTGGATGAAGTTAGCAAGGACCACACTTTTTTTATAAAAAGGAGAGGCAAAATAGCTGCTGTTATTTTAAGTCCTGACGAATATCTTGATTTAGTTGAGGTATTGGCTGAAGAAGCAAATCCTGATATAAGAAAACAGTTGGAAGAAGGTAAAAAAGAAATCGAGCTAGGAATAACCGCAACTGAAGCAGATATCCTCGCCTTACTAAAGAAAGTAAGCGCTTAAATGAGTTTCCCATACGGACTAAAACCCACCAGTGGTTTTCTTAAAGATTTTGGTAAACTTGAGGCAACCGCTCAAAGAAAAACCCTTGAGGCATGAGCTATAACTAAAAGCTCTCAAACTTTGAATTGCTGGAGAAGCTGGTTGAATGGGTGGGTAAGCTGGGTCTTTAGATCATTTTTTTCTAATGCGCACTTTGCCTGGCTCTATAATAATTAGAGAGCCCTTAAAGCTGCTTTCCGCTATCTCAGACAATCTAATCTCTAGTTCACGGTTGATTTCATGTGTACTAACTTCATTTGGAAAATGAGCAATGACAATTCCGTAATGGCTTCCGATAGGAAATCGCAGAATATTGCCAAATCCTAAATCCCCCGTAATTAATACCGCCTCATTACTTTGCGTAAAGGAAAAAACTGCATCGTCTTTTGCTCCGCGGAGCCCAACATCCCTAACGTCCGTTGCATCATAGCCCAACTCGTCAAGATGCTTGGCCGTCGATCGCGGCATATCTTCATCAATTACAAATTTTGGCATATTAGCCTACGGCTCTGATTTCTTCGTCCGATAATGTTTTAGCTGCATAGGCAAGAACGGCTAGAATGTCTTCGCGCTCAATGTCGTACTCGGCCATAACTTCCTCATACTGCATACCACTAGCTAATTTGCCGAGCACAAGATCGACCGGAACTCTAGTTCCGGTAATAACCGGCTTGCCAAACCTTACGTCCTTATCAACGCTTATCCTTGGTCCAATCTCCATATTCCACCTCAGATATATTGAAAATATATCATTACTATATGTCTCAGAGATTTTGCAACTCATATTTTATCTCCCGTAGCTCAGGGCTTTAGCCCTGATAATCGCATATGCATGGCCGTTATCAGCCCTAAAGGGCTGAGCTACGTCAATTAAAATCCCTGGTTGCAAGGTTGCTATTTTGAGTTGCAAAATCCCTGTGTCTAGCATTTTATCACATAGCGAGGCAAATTTTCAGTGGAAGTTGACCATATCTTCATGGTAAAAAGTGCCAACATTTAAGAAAACTAGATAGAAAGGGTTAGAATCCTTCCAGGGTACAAGCTTTTGGCATTAGCAAAATGCCTTGTCAAAGGCATTTTTGAGGGTCCTAAATTCGCTGGGCATGCTGGATGATGTACGAACTTTCTTTTCTTTGCATGTGATCGACCCCATCGCAACTTGATAAAAAGCTGTGGTATTGGCAATATTTGTTACCTATAATGCTATGCTCTTTCATGTTCTGTATGTTAAACCAGTTGGTTTCGCAGTTTGCTGAAAGAAAGGGACTTGCGACAGAATTAGCACAACGCCCGATGAAACTCGCTCCGAACAATTTTGGTTTATTTCATCTCTTGTTATGAGTCCTGATTTCAATAGCTTATTAACTGCAAACTCAAAGATTTCAATATTAATTTTACCTTGTTTACCATTTGAGGTCAGTCGTTCAATCCCACTCCAGTCAGCTGTTATGATTTTGTTTGTCTTACCATTCGCCCTTGTTAGTGTTATCCCTTGAAGAGGCAAAATATATTTCTCCCAAATAACCGCAAATGTCTCACCGGCTGGTTTTTGGGGTTTCAAGTCTAAATGTTTAGCGGAAAGATAAATAACTTCAATTCTTAGCTTTGCTGCAACTTCAACCGCATCGTCCAGTAAAACGCCATCAGTTACCAATGAAGCCTTAGTGCAATCAAAATAGTCTTTTGCTCCATGCAGCTCCATTACCATACGCCTGTTGATTTTTCTTGTCGAATTACCGAACATTTTCGCCTGAACAGCAATTCTCTCTTTGCCTTTTGATGCAAAGCAATCAACGCCATAGTCATTAGAGTATGGCGTTTGCTGAACGTCATATCCTTTCTCACGGAAATATTCAGCTACCAGGGTTTCATATTGTTGTGAATTCATCAGTCCCTAAGATTTGCAAAAGGTCTTTTCTCATTGTATTGCACTTTAAAATCACGAATAAGATCCCTCTCAATTTCTCTTGGCTCATCATAAGGCAAAGGTTTCCAGCACACAAACAGGTCTCTTGAGTTTTTCAGTTGCCAAATTAGTCGTCCACCCCAATGCGGAACATTTTTACCTTGACCAAAACTAAAATATTGGTTTAGTCGTGAATTAAGAGTTGAGTCGCTTGTTCCACCACCAGCCTTACCAATGTAAACGGCATAAGCGCCTTCAACCCATTCATTTTCGAGACCAAGAATGGATATGTTAGGGTTTTTGCCTCTATAATGACCACCAGTTCCCACTTTAAGGAATTCTGGCTTTTTTCCATCAACACAGAGAACAACATATATGCCTTTTATTTTAGGAATTACCGAGCTGTCAGCGAACAATTCGGACATAGTCTTGAAGCCAACAAATCCTATTCTCTTAATTTCGCTCATATCGCTAAAATCAATTTTCATGTGAAGCCCTGCCCACAGCCTATCTAGATATCTAATCGAATCGCTGAAATCATTTTCATGAATTATTAATATTTGGCACCCGCTCTTTTGTAAATAAATCGCTTCTTCTACTTGCCTACATTAGCTCGTAAAAGCGCAACATGGGTTCCCTCATTAATCACAACTAAATTGTAAGTGCTTTTACTATACTATCACTGGAAATCGAGCTTGTCCTGATAGATTGAAGAATTGAATACTTGGTTTTATACAAATAAATAGTCTTGCCATTACTAGCATGGCTATTGCAGTTTAGCCGCATAAGTGTAAACCGCTAAGCATATGATATATTTAAGCCATTATGGAACTAAGCCACCGCTGGATGACAAGAGAAGAACGCCGCAAATATCACCGAGAACAGGCAAAGGACCCCATGGGGATTATCGCATCGACGGTGCATCTGCTCGTACCTGATTACATGAACATTGCAAACGACGTAAGCAAGCACGTCGACTTTGAAGGTCTGGAAATCCAATCAACCGAGGCCAATGAGATGCCTGGAAGCACGCTAGTCAGCAGTCGGCTTAACCCTGAGCTTAAAATGAGCATAATGAACGATATTCGAGCATGTCTTCTCGACACAGAAGACGTAAAGAGATACCTGGGTGAGCTTGATAGCATGGTTCAAACAATATCCAAGAATCCTAAGAATCTGCGGATAAAAAGAAGAAAAGGTCGCCCGATAAAGTCTTTCGTAATGCCAGAAACAGCACTGACCAATATGATCTTCCACTGGGCTATAAATGTTCAGATTTGGCCGCTACCAAGGTACTTTTATGCGCAGTTCAATAGAACCGCGAGTAGTCGATATGTCAGAATCGAGCCTGAGCTCTTTGACTTCTTCAGAATGCACTGCGAGGACGTGCCAGAAAAAAACATCTGGATTGAAAAGCCAAACGATAAAAAGCTCTATAGAAAAGAATTACCGCGAGACGCCTGGCTCTTCCTAACCTACTGCTATCTAAAGGAAGAGGACCGCAACGCAACTTATTACGATCTAGCGGAACTCCTAGTCAGTGCAAGCACGTCAGAAGGCGTATTTGCCGATTACGATGAGGATTCTGACGAAATATTAGATGAATCTGAAAAGATGCGCGAAAAAAACAAAAAGAGCATGCACGCGCTTTAAGCAGTACGTTCTCTCCATCGTTGACATAAACCCCTAGTCAAACTGTCCCTTTTCGGAATTCTAGATTTGTTACGGTCCTTCCAAGAACTACCACTTGGAAGGATAAGATGGCGTTTTCAACTCAATTAGTTCAAGACACAAAAGAACACTTCAAGAAAAAGTACGGGCTCGCGCTCAGCGATGAGAAGGCTGTCGCGTATTTAGAGCAGTTTGCAGAATTCGGCTCGCTCGCCTACGACCATCTGTTCCCCAAATATTGCTCCACTGAACAACTGCCCTGCGGAGAGTCCCCCGTTCCCTACTCAAAGACCACAGCGGATGCTGTGGTAGAGTCGGGAGAGGGGGACCGAAGCAGGGCTTGCGCTATGGCGCAAAAGCTCGGAAATTGCACTTCCTCTTCTCGAAAAGAGGGCTCGCTATGAGCTCTCCTTCTTATCTTGAATCTGTTAACAATAATGTCAACAGACAGGTGCATGAGGACTATCACGACTATATTTCGGGCTGCAAAGAACACGGGATTATTCTGTGGCGGGACGAAGAGCAAAAGTACATCTTTATCCCCTACTATGAACTAGGCAGATACTCAGAGGGCGGCAGAAAAGCGATAAGTAGAAAACTTAAAAAGGCGCTCGGTAGAAAAAACGTCCGAAAAGGCGTCTTTATAACGCTCACCTTTGCGCAGACCGGCGTTGACTTGCTGAGCTGCTGGGTAAATATCGGAAATGAGATCCGCAAATTCTTAAACAACGTAAAGATGTGGAAGAAAAGACGGGGTCATAAGGGTTCCCTTGATTACTTCTGGATCGTTGAGCCTCATCGGGGTAACAACAACTACCCTCATGTTCACATCTTCTTCCCCGGTCTTGAAGGTCTTCGATAAGGCTCAAGAGATCTTAAACAAGAAGTCGAAGCCCAAAGAACAAAAGCACTCGTTTCATTTGCGTGGCTTCTTAACCTGTGCGGTTTGCGGGCATGCTGTAACCGCTGAGATTCAAAAGGGTCATACGTATTACCATTGCGCAAAACCGAAGTGCGAGAGCAGAAAACCGTATGCGCGCGAAGATAGGCTCGATGAACAAGTTGTCGGCGTGCTCAAAGGTTTCAGCATAGACGATGCCGAACTAGGGCTGCTACTTCGGGCTACAAGAGAGCAAAAGGACGCAGAGCGAGGCGACAACAAAACAATTATTCAGAGCATCAACAGGCGGCTCCTCGAAAACGGCAAGAAGCTCGAAAACCTAATCGATGCTTGCATCAAGGAAACCGATGAAACCATGATTGATTTTTATGAGAAGAAAAGAAGTGAGCTTCTGGATGAGCGAGCTTCTTTACAACGGCAATTAAGCCCCTCTAATGCAAACGATGAAAGAATCTTCGAACAGATGGAAGGTTTCTTTAAATTCGCTAATTCAGCAGTTCAGGTATACAGTGATGGGTCAATTGAAGAAAAGCAGAGGGTTCTTAGTTTAACATCTTCGAACCTGCTTTTGAAGAACGGTCTTATAGCCAGCTACCAGGTAAAAGAACCCTTCAGCATACTCGCTTCAGGATCTAATTTAGAGGAATTTGAAAACTTGCTGGGGGAGAAGGATTCGAACCCTCACATACGGAGCCAGAGTCCGTTGTCCTACCGTTAGACGATCCCCCACTCTTCTCTTTTCAATTGATTCCGAAGAATCGACATCGAAATAGTACCACGAATTGACGTGGTGTTCAACTTTCGAGTAGACTTTCGAGTAGACTTTCGCGTGAGGCAACGCGCCTCGCCTGGCCCACCGAATCGCTTCGAAAAAGACCTGCTCATCCTGGTGTTAAAGCATTTTTACGGCCTCGCCGAGACGCTCGATGGTGGTGTCCCTGCCGAGAAGCTCCATGGTCTCGAAGAGCGGCGGGCTGACGATGCGCCCGCTTACGGCAACACGCAACGGCTGGAAGACGAACTTCGCTTTGACGCCCGTCGTCTCGGCGAGCGCGCGAAGGCGCGTCTCTATTTCGTGCGCCTCGAAAGCAAACGAGCCCGAGAGCACCTCTATCGCCTGCTCCAGCACGTCTTTTGTCCCCTCTTTCTTTAGGACTTTCTCAACGGCAACCGGGTCGAACGGAACCCGGCTGAAGAAGAAATCACTAAGGCCCACGATATCCGCGAGCTTCGTCAGCCGCTCTTGTGTGATTTCGGCCAGACGCAGGTACCAGGCATCTTCGTACATCTCGATAGGAAGACCGGCCGCTCGCATAAAGCTCTTCTGATACCCGGCAAGCTCGGGTAATGTCAGCTCGCGGATGTAGACGCCGTTCATCCATTCGAGTTTTGCCGGGTCGAAGACGGCGGGCGATTTGCCGACCGCTTCGAGCCCGAACTTGGCTATGAGTTCTTCCGGCGCAAAAACGGTCTGATCCTCAAATCCCCAGCCGAGAAGCGCGAGATAGTTGATTAACGCTTGCGGAAGATAGCCCTCATCGCGATAGGCCTCGACCGCGGTCGCACCGTGGCGCTTGCTGAGGCGCGTCTTATCCGACCCCAAAATCATCGGAAGATGCGCGAACTCGGGAATTCTATAGCCGAGCGCCTCGCCCAGCACAACCTGGCGGGGGGTGTTCGAGAGGTGGTCGTCTCCCCTTATCACATGAGTGATGCTCATGTCGTAATCGTCGACGACGACCGCGAAGTTATAGGTCGGAATACCGTCGGCGCGCACCATGATGAAGTCATCGAGGTTTTGGTTCTCAAAGACGACCTCGCCTTTGACTCGGTCGCTGATGATCGTTGCTCCCTCGTCGGGACAGCGGAACCGGATGACCGGTCTTAGGCCTCGCGCCTCGCATGCCGCTTGCTCGCTCTCGCTGCGCGCGAAGCAGCGGCGGTCGTACTTGGGAGCCTCTTTTCTGTCGAGCGCCGCCTTTCTCATCGCTTCAAGCTCCTCGGACGCGCAGTAGCACTTGTACGCTTTGCCTTCCGCCAACAGGCGTTGGGCCTCTTCACCGTAGCGGTCGAGGCGATCCGTCTGCAGGTGCGGCCCCTCATCCCAGGTAAGCCCAAGCCAGGTCATACTATTGATAATGGCGTCTATCGCCTCATCGGTTGAGCGCTCGCGGTCGGTGTCCTCGATTCTCAAAACAAAGGCGCCGCCGTGACGGCGCGCGTAGAGCCAGTTAAAGAGAGCCGTTCTTGCCCCGCCGATATGCAGATATCCGGTCGGGCTCGGCGCGAATCGTACCCTTACATCGCTTTCCATAAGACCTCCAGGCCATGCTTAATAACAATAAGAATGTTTGTCGCTATAGACATATAAATATTGGTCGTCGATATGTTTTGACACAAAGGCTCCAGGTTGGCGCGTCGAATAGAGGACGGCTTTAACCCGGATTGGCTCACTCTTGATTCTCCCGGTTGCCGGAATGTTTGGAATCCGCGGGCGCTAGGCGAGCTTCCGCCGTTGCTTTTCTACCATGTCTTGCAGGGTCAGCGAGGCCAGAATATGGGTGGTGGAGTTCTGTATCTCCTTCCAGACATCATGCGTCGCGCATATGGCAACGCGCCCGCATATCCGCGGATTATCGAGACAATCCGATGTCGCAAGTTTCTCGAGTGCCTCAATTATCTGTAGCAGATTTATATCGAACGGCTCTTTTGCAAGAACATAGCCTCCTCCGGCTCCACGAACGCTCTTGATCAAGCCCGCTGCTTTTAGCGGTTTAATCAACTGTTCGAGGTATTTTACGGAAAGCTCTTGCCTTTGGGCTAAGTCCCGCAAAGAAACGGGGCCTTTGTCGTCATGCATCGCTATGTCCAGCATCGCTCGGGCGCCATAGCGCCCTTTCGTTGACATTCTCATCTTGTCCCTTTCACCTTTACAAACAGACTACTTTCCCGGGGCAATTTCTTGTCAACAATCCGTAGCAAGCGCAAAAAAACACTAAAACCGTTACTTACTTTCAACAATATTTTATATACGACTAAATCCTATATCTCTAGTTCACGGCCGTAATCATCGGCTATCCTGTGGTTGTCGTCTTCGTTGTTATAGCCGAACGCTATTTCGAGCACTCGTGCCCGGCCTTCGCTGACCGACATCAACCTGTGTACCGTTCCTGACGGGATAAAGAATTCCTCTCCCACTTTCGCGTCGTGGAACTCCTCGCCTATTTGCACCCGAACGCCTTCGTCGAGGACTACCCATGCATCGCTTCGCAGGTTGTGCCAGTGTAGGCTGGTCTCTTCGTTCGCGTTGAGCGTCAAAAGCTTGACCGAACAAGTCTTATTATACGCGTATTGTTTATAAAATCCCCAGGGTTTTTCTACTTTCATCTCTTATCACCAACCACATCTAACCATGTACATTTAATAGTTGCAAGATTTGCACTATCTCATTATAGCTTAAAACTTAGAGCGTTTTCATTAGATTTGCCATCTCGATAGCGGAGACGGCGGCTTGCCATCCCTTGTTGCCGTGTTTGGTTCCCGCGCGCTCGATGGCCTGCTCGATACTGTCTGTCGTGACGACACCGAATATGACCGGCACGCCGCTGTCGAGGTTAATCCTCGCGATTCCTTTGGCAACCTCGCCTGCCACATAATCAAAATGCGGTGTCGAGCCCCTGATTACCGCTCCCAAACAGATTATAGCATCATAGCGACCGCTCTCGGCCAACTTTTTCGCTATGAGCGGCACTTCGAAAGCGCCCGGCGTCCAAGCGACATGAACATCGCCTTCATCGAGGCCGTGCCTCTTGAGCGCGTCCAGGGCGCCGTCGAGCAACTTCGACCCGATAAAATCGTTAAAGCGGCCTACCACGATGGCAACCCTTAGTCCCTCTCCAATAAGATTACCTTCATATACCTGCATTAAACAACCTCCTCGTATCTTAATTTCTTGTTACACTTAAATAACAAATTGCTGATTTATCTAAAGGGCGCAGGCAGACCGACACCTCCTTGAGCTTGACTACATAAGCTGTCAGCCATTCCTGCTATGCCTAGCCGTTAAACATTCAATCTTCGCTTCTTCGCTTCTTCGCTTCTTCGCTTCTTCGCTGTCGGATATCAAAACTTCGCAATTCGTGATTTTCGCAGCCGTCCAACCGGGTTTATCTTTAATTATCGGCTTTATGCCAGTCGAACATGTGGTCCATCTTTTCCTTTTTTGCCTCCAGATAGTGAACATTATATTCGGTCGTGCCGACCTGTATGGGTACGCGTTCGACGATTTTCAGGCCGTATCCTTCAAGACCCACTATCTTCTTCGGGTTATTCGTCATCAGGCGGATTGAGGTCAAACCGAGGTCGGCGAGAATTTGCGCGCCCATACCGTAGTCCCGTAAGTCCGCCGCGAAGCCCAGGTCATTGTTGGCCTGGACGGTGTCGCGCCCGGCTTCCTGCAACTCATAAGCGCGAAGCTTGTTTAAAAGACCTATTCCCCTGCCCTCGTGTCCCAAGATGTAGAGAAGGACACCCCGGCCCTCTCGCTCTATCATGCCGAGCGCCGCCTCGAGCTGGTCCCCGCAATCGCAGCGGAGCGAGTGGAAGATATCGCCGGTGAGGCATTCGGAGTGAACCCTGACCAACACGTTATCCTTACCCTCCACCTCACCCTTAACGAGCGCGAAGTATTCCTTGCCGTCGAGCTTACAGCGGTAGCCGACCGCCTTGAACGAGCCGAAACTGGTCGGGAGCGTGACCTCGGCGATACGCTCGACGAGCTTCTCCGTCCGGCGCCGGTATTTGATAAGGTCGGCCACGCTGATGATTTTGAGGCCGAACTTCTCGGCGACCTCTTGGAGTTGGGGCAGCCTCGCCATCGTGCCGTCCTCGTTCATTATCTCGCAGATTACTCCGGCGGGATACAGGCCCGCGAGGCGCGCGAGGTCGACCGCCGCCTCGGTGTGGCCCGCGCGCGCCAAAACGCCACCGCGTCTGGCTCTTAGTGGAAAGATATGTCCGGGCATCGATATGTCCCCGGGTTTGCTGTCCGCGTCGACGACCGTTTGGATAGTAACGGCGCGGTCGCGGGCGGATATGCCGGTGCTTATCTTGCCCTTAGCGCCGATGGATACGGTAAACGCGGTTCCCTGTTCGGATGTGTTATTAAATACCATAGCCGGAATCCCCAGTTCGTCGAGGCGCTCGGGCGTGCAGGGCATGCATATGAGGCCGCGCCCATTCGTCGCCATAAAATTGATGGTCTCCGGTGTGACCCGCTCTGCGGCCATTATGAAGTCGCCTTCGTTTTCTCTATCCTCATCATCGACGACTATGATGATTTTCCCCTCTCGCATATCGTCTAACGCTTCGTCGATTGTGTTCAACACCTTGCTCACCTTTCTTTATTGAGGTGCCGGCCTTCGCCGGCCTCATCGTTTATTAGTACCGGCGGCTTCGCCGGCCATAGTCTCCCCCGGTGCGCCCGCCTGTCCTTCGCTACGCGAACCCGTGCTCGCGGAGTGTGTCGAGCGTCAGGCCCGGCGTCTTTTTTTGTTGGCCGTTTATGAATTTTTCAATATATTTACCGATGAGGTCGGCTTCGAGATTGACGATATCGCCCGGTCCCTTAAGCCCCAAAGTCGTTACCGAAGCCGTATGCGGGATTATCGAGACTACGACGTATTCATCGCCGTAATCCATGACGGTCAAACTTATGCCGTCGACGGCAATCGAGCCGCGGCCGATAAGGTAGCGCGTCACCGCCTCCGGCGCCGAAATCCTGATAAGGAGCGCGTTCTTCTCTTTCGACTTCGACTTGATAGCGCCCACCCCATCGACGTGGCCCGATACCATATGGCCGCCGAGGCGGCTCGACATCGTCATCGCCCGCTCGAGGTTGACGGTCTCACCCGACCCGATGATATCGAGGTTGGTCTTCGTGACGGTTTCGGGCATGACATCGACCGCAAAACCGTCCCGCGTCTTCGTCACAACCGTTAAGCAGATTCCGTTTACGGCGACCGAATCGCCTATCTCGACCCCCGTTGCGAGTTGCGGCGCTTTGATATCGAGCACGAATTGATCGGCTCCGCGCCTTATCGATTGAATCTTACCTAGCTCCTCGATTATGCCGGTAAACATACTTTCAGCCCTGCTTCCTCTCCGGCTCTCCCGTCGGGTAAGCCCGTAACCGTAGTAACCGTAGCAACGTCCCCTACGCGGGGTACGCCTCTATTAAAATATCGTCTCCCAAACGCTCAATAGCCGTGATATTTAGTATGCGGGCCGAGTCGAGTTCTCCGCCGACGAAATCGACACCGCCCTCACCGAGCAGCTTCGGTGCGACAAAGACCATATACTTGTCGACCATGCCCGCCTTTACGAAGGATGCGATTAAGCTGCCTCCGCCCTCGACGAGCACACTCGATATCTCAAGGCGCCCCAGTTCTTCCAGGAGAAGCTCTACGTCGACGGCGCCGTCCCAACGGCCGAGCTTGAGCGCTTCGATGCCGCGCGCTTCGAGGTCCTCGATGTTCGCGGGTGCGGCGCGCGAGCCGACGGCGACGACAGTGCGCACCTCGCGCGCGCTCTTTACGATTCTGCTCTTCAGCGGCGTCCTGGCTTTCGAGTCGACGATTACGCGAATCGGGTTCTTGGCCTTCACGCCATCCAAGCGTGTAGTCAGCATCGGGTCGTCGGTTATTACCGTCCCTATCCCGACCATGACGGCATCGTGCTCATTTCTTACCTCGTGCACCTTCTGTTTTGCGTCGGGGCCGGTAATCGCCGTGGTCTTCCCGCGCGCTTCGGCAATCTTCCCGTCAAGGGTGATGGCTGCTTTTAGCACCACAAAGGGTCTGCCCGTCGTAACATATTTGATGAACACCTCGTTTTGCCTGGCTATCTTATCCGCCAGCAGCCCGTACTCTACCTCGATTCCGGCATCGCGCAAGCGTTTGATGCCGCCGCCCGCGCACTTCGGATTCGGGTCTACCATGCCCACGATAACCCTGCTTAGCCCCGCCCCTATAATCGCCTCGGTACACGGCGGCGTCCTGCCGAAGTGATTGCACGGCTCCAGTGAGACGACCATTGTCGCCCCGGTCACATCTTCGACGGCGTTCTTTAGGGCGTTAATCTCGGCATGGGGCTCGCCCACCCGCTCGTGATAACCCTCCGCTATCACGCGGTCGTCTTTTACGATAAGCGCTCCCACCATCGGGTTGGGACTGGTCGCCCCCCGACCCTTCTCAGCCAGCGTTATCGCCCTATCCATATAGCTCTCATAGCCCGATATTTCTATGCTTTTCATAACCTCGATTTCCGGCTCACAAACGTACCTACTCTGTTACGGTTAATAGGGAGATAAAATATGAGTTGCAAAATCCCTTAGTTTAATCCGCTACGATAAACCATCAACCACATATCGACCCTCTGTCAACTTCCGACCCCGCAAACATATCCGCTGGTAATAGCAGCTAGTCGCTGTTGTGCGGACAAATAAAAATGCACCCGGGAGAAAGCGGGGCGCATTATCCAAGTATACGCTATACGTATACTTGACTCTTAACCTTCTCCCATCCAGACTGTAACTGTCGGCTCCGGAATCTCACCGGCTCAGCTTTTTGTGATATTTTACGAATGACTCGCCGTTAAACACAAGCAGCTCGCGGGCTCTAACCGCCGATCGGGAATTTCACCCTGCCCCGAAGGTACTATGTAATTTTAATGATTGTATCAAATGGTCAACGGATATTGCAAGCTAGAGCATTGCGGCCTTGCGTATACCCCGTACCGCCTCTGGTATATCTTCAGAATCGAAGACCGCGGAGCCCGCTACCAAAATTTCCGCGCCTTTGAGAACGACTTTGTCCGCGTTGGCCGCCGATATCCCGCCATCGACCTGAATCTTAACATCGAGTCCTCGGGAATCTATCATATGGCGGATGACCTCTATCTTCTCTAGCGCGCTCGGAATAAACTTTTGGCCGCCGAACCCGGGGTTTACCGACATCACGAGGACGAAATCGAGGTCCTCGAGGATGTGCTGGAGATAGGTAACCGGCGTCGCGGGGTTTATGGAGATGCCCGCCTTTACATACCCGTACTCCTTTATCAGCTGGATCACGCGGTGTGAATGGTCCGTTGCCTCAGCGTGGAACGAGAGCCACGACGCGCCCGCCTCGATAAAACGGTCGATGTAGCGCTCGGGGTTTTCGATCATCAAATGTACATCGAGCGGCAGGTCGGTCGTCTTTCTCAGTGCTTCCACGACCAACGGCCCGATGGTTATGTTCGGCACGAAATGCCCGTCCATCACGTCGACATGGATAAGGTCGGCTCCACCCTGCGCGACAAGCGCGACCTGCTCGCCGAGCCTCGAGAAATCAGCCGAAAGAATCGACGGGGCTATGAGTACCTTTTTATCCATTCCCTACCTCGAGTCAATATCCGATTTTTGCAAAAACGCCGCGTCTGATACCCGGCATTCGAGTCTGTTCTCCGGAAATACGACCGGTTATTCGCGCGCACCTGCTTATATTAGTATATTATCGGCTCTGTGGCTAGTACTCCATCACACATACATCGACTAGTATCCGTCATTCTGGGGGAGTTGAAAACGACCGAACAGTCTCAAGCTTTAGAGATTCTTCGTTTCACTCAGAATGACAACTCATAAAACGTGTGATGGAGTACTAGTCTGGTTACAATTTTTGGGGTTACACCCGCTCGCCTGCTCGCCCGCTCCCCTACTCGCTTCGACGAAACCGCGCTATAAATAAGCCGTCGACGCCGTGTTTGTGTGGTAGTAATTGAATCATATCGTCTTTGACGTCGGCCCGCAGGCGCTCCGGCAAATATGCGGCGATTTTGTCGACATAGAAGTCCTCGCGGATTCGCAGAAACCGCTCTACGACGAGTCTGGTCTCTTGCCTGGTCAACGTGCAAACCGAATAGACAAGTACCCCGCCCGGCTTGACCGCGCCCGCTACAGCGTCGAGCATGTCGGTCTGGAGGGACATCAGCTCGGTTATCTGCTCCGGTGTCTTGTTCCACCGCGAATCCGGTCTGCGCGCGAGGACGCCCAATCCGGAGCAAGGCGCGTCGAGCAAAGCGCGGTCGACCGGCTTCTTGATGACCGCGTTTATTCTCTTGGCATCGGCCTGTATCGGCAGCGCAATCGACGCTCCCATCCGGCTGAAGTTCCGCTTCATAAGATTGACCCGGTTTGCGTTTGAGTCTACCGAGATGATTTGGCCTTTGTTCTTCATCAGCTCCGCCATATGCGTCGTCTTGCCTCCGGGCGCCGCGGCCGCATCCAGCACGGTCTCACCCGGTTGCGGGTCGACTACGCGCGCGATTATCATGGAACTTTCATCCTGGACATAGAACCGGCCCTCTTTGAACCGGCTAAGCCGCGTTATGTCGCCCCCTCCGCGCACGGAGAGCGCCTCGCGCAGGTAAGAGCCGGCCTCGACCGTCCAACCGGCGTCCCTCAAAGCCTGCGCTAAAGCCTCCGGGTCTGTCTTTAAGGTGTTGACGCGTATCGTCATCTTGGGAGCGCGGTTGTTGGCGGCGCAGAGAGCCTCTGTCTCCGCAACGCCGAATTCTTCTATCCACGACTTAACCATCCACATCGGGTGGAAGTACTTGAGCGCGATATATTTTACCGGGTCGGCATTGCGGTCGGGCCAGGGAAGATTTTCTTTTTCCCGGGAGACCGAGCGCAGAAGCCCGTTTACGAACTTGGAAATACCGGGATGGAAGTTCTTCTTAGCGATATCGACCGCTTCGTTTACGGCGGCACGGTCCGGCACATCCATATATATTATTTGGTAAATCGACATCCGCAACAGGTCGAGGACCAGGTCGGGAATCTTCTCGATCTTCTGTGAGGAGAACTTCTTGATGACCCAATCGAGCGTCCCTTTAGCCCTGAGCGTGCCGTATGTAAGCTCGGTGACGAAAGCTCGGTCCCTTACGTCGAGGTCGCTCTCTTGAAGTCTCTTAGGTAGTAGCAAGTTGGCGTAGCTGCCGGTTTTATGGACGCGATTGATTACTTCGAGCGCGATTTCTCGCGGTGCTTTTGACATAATAACCCTTCCGTCGCGTGCCGCCCTTAGCCCGCAACCGACCTAGTCTAGCCCAACTTGTCGCCGACTCTTAAGCGATAACCGCGGACGAATTCCGCCCCGCTCATCCTCTTCTTATTAGCCGGTTGTACCTCGTCGAGCAAGAGCGGCGTGCTCTCTGTCGCCACGAAGGGTCCTTTGTTGGGGTCGATATGGACTATAGCGCCGGGTTCCCCGTTTGCTATCTCCGGCGCGGCCGAGACCCGCCACACCTTGAGCAGCTTGTCCCGGGCTATCGTGCGCGCTCCGGGTTTCGGGTTGAGCCCCCTCACCTGGTCTGAAATGCTCTGTGCCGGGCGCCGCCAGACTATTGCCGCATCCTCGTCGGTGATTTTCCGGGCGTAAGTCACGCCGGATTCATCCTGGGTCACCCGAACGACGGTGCCGTCCTCTATTTTGTCGAGGGTCTCGACGACAAGCTCTGCCGCGATATCGGCCAATCGGTGCGAGAGGGTACCCGTCGTATCGTCAGGCGCTATCGGCACCTGCCGCTGGAGTAGGATATCGCCCGCGTCCAACTCCATAGCCATCCGCATGATAGTCACGCCGGTGATTTTATCGCCCTCCATTATCGGCCGCTGTATCGGCGCGGCCCCGCGCCACCTCGGCAGTAACGAGGGGTGGACATTGATGACGCCGTACTTCGGGGCATCGAGCAGCCACTGCGGGATAAGTTTCCCGTAGGCGAAGACTACGCCGACATCGGCATCGAGGCCGATGATGGTCTCTCTGAAGTCTTCATCCTTTAAGGTCGGCGGTTGCGCGACCGGTATGTTTTCCGTTTGGGCGACGACTTTGACCGGCGGAGGCGTTAGGCGGCGATTACGCCCGGATGGTTTGTCGGGCTGGGTGACGACGAGAGTTATCTCGTGCGAAGACTCCGTTATTCTCTTGAGTACCGGCACCGCGAGTTCGGGTGTGCCCATGAAAAACAGTCGCACTTATCCCATCCCCATCTCTTCGGTAAGCGCTCTCAGGGCGCTTTTTCGCTCTTCGTCGCTCGCTCTATCTATGATCACTTTGCCGTTTATGTGGTCCATCTCGTGCTGGAGGGCGCGCGCAAGGAGCCCTTCGGCCTCGAACTCGACGTCCTCACCATGTTCATTGACGGCTTTTACTCTAACCCTTAAGGACCGGGAGACGTTGACGGATATCTTGTCCGGGTAGACGCTGAGGCAACCTTCTTCGTTCTCTTCCTGCTCCTCACTGTACCAGGTGATTTCGGGATTTATTAAAACCATCGCGTCTTCATCGTCATCGACATCGACGACGACGACCCGTTTCAAAACACCGATTTGGTTTGCCGCCAACCCGATGCCCGGAGCCGCGCGCATCGTATCTATCATATTTTTGATCAGCTTCCTCAAGTCATCATCGATAGAGTCGACTACGTGCGTCTTCTCCTTCAAGACCGGGTCGGGATAGACCCTTATCGGCAAAATGGCCACTGCTCGCTCCTCCTGCGTTCAAGATTTCCCAATCCTGACTTTAGATTATTGAATTCTATAGTACCCACACGGGATCGACATCTATAATTAAGCTTACCTCATTTTTGTACTTATCCGGCACAAATCGATGAAAATTATCGCCCAAGAACGTTTTGACCTTCGAGTCATCGAAGACTTTAAGCAAGATATGCCAGCGGTACTCCTGTTTGACCTTGAGAAGCGGCGCCGGTGAAGGCCCTACCAGTGTGGCCGCATCCCCCAGGTCGGCGGTGTCGATGATTCTTGCGGCGCGCTTGGTGAGACCCACGACTATTTCGGGGTTATTCCCCGAGATTACCATCCTGATTATGCCGGAGAACGGCGGGTAGTTGAGTTCGCGCCTAAACTCCAGCTCTGTTTTATAAAAGCCCTCGTAGTCGGCGTCGAGGACCGCGCGCAGCGGATAGCTGTCCGGAACACGGGTTTGAATGACGACCCTCCCGGGGCGCTCGCCCCTGCCCGCGCGACCCGATACCTGCATCAGTATCTGCAAAGTGTGCTCGGCCGCGCGAAAATCTGGAAGATGTATCGACGTGTCCGCGTTGACTATCCCCACCAGGGTTATCTCTGGAAAATCGAGACCCTTCGCTATCATCTGAGTTCCCAGCAGGATTGCCGATTTCTCCCGTTGGAAATGGGCCAGGCGCTTCTGGTGGGCGCCTTTGCGCGAGGTCGTATCGGCGTCCATCCTTATTACCGGCACGGACGGATGAAGATTTGCCAGTTCGGTTTCGATACGTTGCGTTCCCGAGCCCGGAAAGGCGATTTTTTGGCCCTTGCATTTAGGGCACGCTTGCGGCGCACGCACGGCGTAATTGCAGTGGTGACACCGGAGGCTGTTGTTAATGGAGTGGAAAGTCAGCGATACGGCGCAATTTCGACACTTAGGGACAAAACCGCACTCCTCACAGATGACAAAGTTGGAGAATCCGCGACGGTTGATGAAGAGAACGGCTTTCTCGCCGGCCTCGAGCGTCTGGGCGAGCCTTTGTTTAAGGAGGCGGCTGAGCGAGGATTTCGGTTTCTCATACGGCTCCTCCCTCATATCGACCACCTCGATGCCGGGGAATTCTCTCTGCTCGACTCTGGAGCGCAGGAAAAGCGGCTTGTATAGGCCGGCCTCCGAGTGATATTTGCTCTCCAGCGATGGGGTGGCGCTACCGAGGACGACGACCGCATTTTCGATTTCGCCCCGCTTTATCGCGGCGTCCCGGGCGTTGTATCTGGGGCTTCGTCCCTGCTTGTAGCTAGCCTCGTGCTCTTCGTCGACGATTATTATGCCGATATCGCGCACCGGCGCGAAGAGAGCCGAGCGAGCGCCGACGACGACGCGATAACGACCCCCTTGAATGCCGCGCCACTGGTCAAACCGCTCGCCGGCGCCAAGGCCGCTATGGAGCACCGCCACCGTCTCACCAAACCTCGCTTTGAAGCGAGCGACCGCCTGTGCGGTTAGGGCTATTTCGGGCACCAGCGCGATGGCTCCCTTGCCTGCGTCAAGCGCGCGCTTAATCGCGCGCAGATAGACCTCGGTCTTGCCGCTGCCGGTCACACCCTGCAACAAGAAAACGTCGTTGGCGCCTCCCTCCAGGGCGGTTTCGATTTCCGTAAGCGCCGATTGCTGCTCGGCGGTCAGCTCGACTTTGCTGTCTTGTTCTGAAAAATGGTATTCGGGGTCTCGATTTACCGCGCGCTCCTCGATTCGGGCCAAACCCCTCTCCGTAAGCGCGTTCAATGATGAGTGCGACGCCTTTGCCTCGGCAAGAAGTCTTGAAACCGCGACAGCGCCTTGCGCCAGCAGAATTTCCATCAATTCGCGCTGCTTCGGAGCGCGCGCGAGACTGTCCGGAATTTCTTCGGGTCTCTCCGTAAGCGCGGTCCCGACCGCATAGCGCTCGGTCGCGGTTTTCACTTTTTGTTTGTCTAGCCGGTAGTAACGCTCGATGAGACCGGCCTGCTCTAACTTTTTGATGACCGGCACAGCGCTCGCGCCACAGGCTTTTTTTACGGCATCGACGGGCGAATCGCCGCCGAGGTTTTTCAACGCCTGATAGACCTCACTTTGACGTTGCGTCAGCTCGGCCTGGGGCCGGGCCACGATCTTTGCCGATTGGATTATCTTCCGGCTCTGGCCGGGCGGCAGGGCCGGCTTTATCGCCTCGCTCTTCATCGACAGATAATAGTCGGCAAGCCACGCGCACAACTCGACCATGCGCTCGTCGAAGGCGGGATGCTCTTCGAGAACCGCCTCTACTTTCGCGAGTTTTTCTATCTCGGAATCACCGGCCAAGCCAAAGACGTAACCGACCTGCCTGGTCGGCCCGAAGGGAACGACGACGAGCGAGCCGACGGTGATTCGAGCGATTAACTCGAAGGGAACTTCATAGTCAAAAACGCGGTCGACCGCCTTGACCGGCAGGTCGACGACGACATTGGCGATGAGCGGCTTTTGAGGCAAGAGTAATGCTCCTTTGGGTCGGTTGTCCTAACTCAAAGTCACCGCATCGGGTTTGAGAGCCGCCAAACCGGCGGCGGCGCGCAACGCCGCTGCCTTGTCCGTCTTCTCCCAGGTAAAATCGGCATCATCTCGACCGAAATGGCCGTATGCGGCGGTTTTCTTATATATCGGTCTGCGCAAGTCGAGGTCGTGAATGATAGCGGCCGGGCGCAAGTCGAAGTGCTTCTCGACGAGTTCCTCTACTTTCTCGACCGGTATCTTTTCGGTCCCGAAGGTCTCCACCATGATCGATACCGGGCGCGACACTCCGATGGCATAGGCCAACTGCACTTCACAGCGCTCGGCAAGGCCCGCGGCTACGATGTTCTTTGCCACATAACGCGCCGCGTACGCCGCTGAACGGTCGACCTTGGTCGGGTCTTTCCCTGAAAACGCTCCGCCGCCATGACGGCCAAGGCCGCCGTAGGTGTCGACGATTATCTTGCGCCCCGTCAAACCGGTATCGCCCTGCGGGCCGCCTATCTCAAACTTACCGGTCGGGTTGACAAGTATTTTCACCTTATCATAATCGATGAAACTCGCGGGGACGATCGGTCTTATCACCTTCTCGATGAGCGCCGGACGCAGGTCGCTTTCGATATCGATGCCCGGCGCGTGTTGCGTCGATATGACAATCGTATCGACCGCGACCGGCTTCCCGTCTTCATAGGCGACCGTGACCTGTGTCTTGCCATCGGGGCGCAAAAACGGCAACGTCGCGTCTTTTCTTACCTCAGCCAACCGCGCGGCCAGTTTATGGGCCAGGAGTATCGGCAGCGGCATAAACTCCGGCGTCTCGTCACAAGCGTAGCCGAACATCATCCCCTGGTCGCCGGCTCCCTGCTGGTCGAGTTCCTCGTCGACGCCGAGCGCCCGGTTCTCGTATGCGCAATCCACACCCTGGGCAATATCGGGCGACTGGGGGTCGATGCTCGTTATGATACCGCAGGTATCGCAGTCGAACCCGAACTTCGCCCTCGTATAGCCCACTCCCTTTATCGTCCGCCTGACAATACTCGGGATATCGACATAGGTGCACGTCGTTACCTCTCCCGCGACGATGACGAGACCGGTCGTGACCAGTGTTTCCACCGCGACTCGCGCCATCGGGTCATCGGTGTAGATAGCGTCGAGAATCGCGTCGGAGATCTGGTCGGCGATTTTATCGGGATGACCCTCGGTCACCGACTCCGACGTGATTAAATACCGTTTCTTTGACACTTTGTTACCTCCCTTTACTCAAACGCCTAGTGGTCTTGACGGTCTCTCTCGACTCGACCGCACTCCAGCCACTATTCGCCTACCCTTGCTCTGTGAGCATTTAAAGACTTTCTTACGCAATAAAAATACCCTCGGCCTGAAAGCGCGAGGGTTTATAGTCTTGTTAAACCTTCTCTCATCTTTCAGTAACCTTTTAATCAAAAGATACTACCTTTAGATTCCGCCGGAATTGGCACCTTAGAAACGATTGGGTATACCCGCTTGTTTCCAGGTTGCCGAGGCTTCAAAGGGCCAGTCCCTCCACCTCTCTGGATAAGAGTTCACTATGTCGCCGCCCAAGCGGCTTTTTAAGGTTCGAATCATTCAGTCCTATAGCAGCAGATTACCAGAGAATGCGTGAAAAAGTCAAGAATCAACGTCGCCGCCGAGGGCGCGCGCGAGCCAATCGATTATTTCCGAAGCCAAATCGGACTTGCGGTACATCGCGAACTCGCCCCGCGGCCCATCGTGGTCGATGAGGACCGCCAGGTTGAAATCGCTTCCGAAGCCGGCGTCCGAGCGCCCGATGTCGTTGGCGACGACCAGGTCCAGCTTCTTCTTCTCCAGCTTCAAAGTCGCGTTAGCGATGATGTTCTCGGACTCGGCGGCGAAACCGATGATAACGCCGCGATCTTTATGCCCCGCCGCTTCGTGGAGAATATCGGGGTTTAACTCTAAGGTGATACTATCACCCATCCGCTCTTTCTTTATCTTCCCGTCGGCCCTGCCGGCCGCCCTGAAGTCGGCTACGGCGGCGGCCATGATTAGCGCAGCCGAACCCGGAAGATTGTCGATGACCGCCTGGCGCATCTCAAGCGCCGTCTCGACCTCGATGAGCCGCACTCCCGCCGGCGCGCGGAGGCCGGTCGGTCCGCTGATTAAAATAACCTCAGCGCCGCGGGCTTTTGCCCGCTCGGCTAAGGCATATCCCATCTTGCCGGATGAGCGGTTGCCGATAAAACGTACCGCGTCAATCGGCTCATGCGTACCGCCCGCCGTTACTATTATTGTCTTACCGGAGAGAATGTCGGCCGTCATTAAAAGGTCTTTAAGATATCCGAGTATCGTCTCGGTTTTTGGGAATCGCCCAATTGCCTGCTCGCTCCCGCAAGCCAGCCTCCCCACCTCCGGCGCCAGTATATTTACGCCGCGCTCCTGAAGGGTCAGCAGATTGGCTTGCGTGGCCGGATTATCCCACATATGGTTGTTCATCGCCGGGACCATCACAATCGGCCCCCGTGCGGCCAGCAGTGTTGTGGAGAGAACGTCGTCGGCGATTCCATGCGCGGCTTTGGCCAGAATGTTCGCGGTCGCGGGCGCCACGACTACCAGGTCGGCCTCGTCCGCGAGCGAGACATGCTGAATAGAACCGTCCGAGCCGGGGGCGAATAGGTCGGTAACGACCGGCTGCCCCGTCAGCGCTTGAAATGTTAACGGGCCCACGAAACGCGTGGCGTTCTCGCTCATTATCGTCTTGACGACGGCACCGGCCTGCGTCAGTTTGCCGGCCAAATCGGCCGCCTTATAGGCGGCTATCCCTCCCGTCACGCCAAGGAGTATGCTCTTATCTTTCAAGGTCGTCTCCGTCATCTCACTCCGGGTCGACAGTCGTCCACAGCGCGCATAATATTTCGAGCGATATGCGAACTACGCATATGATGTAGTTATTCGCTCGCTACCCTAATAACCTTATTATACCATCTTTAGCTGCCTATTTCTAAATGCTTAAGACGATTTAGCGCACTAAGGGCCTAAGCATTATGGGTGTGTTGCCGATAGCATGTGTATGAGTACAGTATATTCAATCATCGACCGCTCTAATAATTACGACTACCATGGGAGCCTGAGCACGGTAATCGTGGAAAAGCTCGAGTCGGCGAATATCAATAGGGTATTTGCCGTGCGGGCCGCGGTGCATTTGGCATCCATGCACGACCTCACGCTCTCGCTACTCAAGCAAATCGAGCAATTCAACATTACAGATAAAATGCCTAATGTGGCACAGCGCGCCATTACGATTTGGGAACTCGCGCAAAGCCTGAAATTCCACGCGGATATCTTTGGGCACCAGGCTAGGGAGATAAACAGCGTCCTGCTAGACGGCGAAGAAGCCGTCGACAACTACGAGGTTATGACACCTGAAAATAGGATTCACACCGACCAATGGTTCAAGGACAGGTACTGTTTCATCGAGCGAGCGATCTCGAATTATGTTCCGAGACTAGTCGCTGTTCGCTGGACGTACAGCTTGCTCGAACTCGGCAACGAACTCTTCCACCTCATAGACAAGCTCGATGTACTCACCTCTAAAAAAACGGTCTTCCCCGAGGATATCATCGAAGTGTGGTTGGATATCTCTCAAAACTGGACGGCCGGTGAAACCGCCCTCATCCATCTCGGCAATCATGTCGCTACCGGACTCGACCGCGTCGACCCGGGCCTCATCGGCTGGTCGCTAGTTCTCGTGGAGGAGCTACGGATTGGCGGACTAGATATTATTTGATGCCTTCGACAGTCCGCTCATAAACTACTCTGTCGTCGGCAATCTCCTGAAACGCGATGGTCAACGGCTTGCTCGACATATCACCTATCCGCGGCGGCCGCACGCGCACCATATCGTGGCGCTTGACTGCATTAAAATAATCGTTTATTTGCCTGGCTCTCTTGGCTGCCTCGATAACGAGAGTAAACCTGCTATCTACTTTTCCTAACAGCTTGTCTATCGGAACTCTGCTTACCATATATCTCCTAACTTTTGTGCTCCGCTTCCCGCACAATCTCTTCCAGCTCTGTGACGGCTCTATCTATCTCATCATTTATTACCACATAATCGTATTTACCGGCAAGAACCATCTCGCCTTCGGCGTTCTTCAGTCGCCTATTTAGTTCCTCTTCAGTCTCCGTGTTTCTAAGTTCGAGACGGCCGACAAGCTCGTCCATGGAGGGCGGCTGTACGAAAATGAGAACCGCTTCGGGCATCGCGTCTCTTACCCGCAAGGCGCCCTGCACATCGATTTCGAGTATTACGCCTTGTCCACCCGCGAGCATCCGCTCGACTACCGACTTGAGAGTCCCGTAATAGTTTTCGTGGACTAACGCCCACTCGACGAAAGACCCGCTCTCGATATGTTTCTTGAACTCATCTTCAGTGAGAAAAAAATAATCTCGTCCGTTCTCCTCTCCCGGTCGCGGCTTTCTCGTCGTCGCTGAGATCGAACGAGTGATTGAGGGGACCCGCCTAAGAAGTTCTTGGGTCAAGGTCCCCTTTCCGACTCCTGATGGACCAGAGATTACGAAAACCTTTCGTTCCGCATCCACCATATGCATCCGTCTATTTACCGACCGAACTGATAAGAATCTCTCTTTGCTTGCTGCCGAGACCCTGGATTCTTCTGGTCGGGCTGATTCCAGCCTCCTGCATAATCTTTTGAGCCCTGGCCTTGCCGATGCCCGGCAATGACTCAAGCAAGCTGCTGACCTTCATCCTCGAGACAATCGGGTCATCCGTCTTAGAGATGATCTCCTTGACATTGACATCTCCGTTTTTCAGCTGCTTCCTGAGTTCAGCCCTTTTTTGTCTGGCTTCCGCGGCTTTCTTGAGAGCGTCTTGCCTTTGCTCCTCGGTTAATTTCGGTAACGGCATAACTCCTCCTTATGCTAGGTAGTTAAATTGTTTACTTTGAATAAATCTGTGGCTAGCTGGTTGACGCTCAACACCCGCTCCCGTGTTGCATCACGTAGGCTATTACTGGGACCATCCGGCACAGTGCGTTGTCACACGACTGAATTGAGCTTCGATTGTTGCCATGTAGATTGAAGTGGTTCGTAAATTACTCTAGATACCCCTTGTCAATCAAGCTAGCAACTAACGACTGTACCTCCCTCCCTTCCAAACATGTTGAATTTTCGGCCGAAGCCTACAGGCCGGCGATGTGTCGCTATGAACAGGCTCCCCTGACCTGGACTTTTAGGTAATTCTCTACGAAATTATATTTTTCCTTCTTTTTTACCAGCAAAAACAAAAACTCTCGCTCGTTAAAGGCCTAACGGAAACCATGCTATCAATAAGCCCGTGTCTTAAGCAAGTCTTAATTTTTAATTCAGGCGATTTATTGAGCCGCATTCAAGGCCGTACCGGTCAGGAAGCGGTACGATACCAAGCGTTACGTGTGAGTATGGTACTTTTAGCCTCGGTTGTCAAACAACTGTGCCGCAAACTCAATATCCATATTACGTTCTTGCGTTCAGCGCTCGCACTATTTCGGCGGCAACCGCCGCGGCGGCCTTCCCGGGGTCGTCCGATTCCATTATGGGCCTTCCCACCACGAGATATGTCGACCCCGCCCCGATTGCGTCCGCCGCACTCATAACTCGTTTCTGGTCGCCCACGACATCCGCCGACGACCTGATGCCCGGTGTCACGATTACAAAGTCCTCTCCCACGGCCGCCCTTATCGCCTCGACCTCCAACGGCGATGCCACAACGCCGTCGAGGCCGCTCTCTTTCGCCAGAGTCGCCAACCGGACGACATGTTGCGAAATCTTCGCGGCGATTCCTATTTCCCCAGCTTGAGATTGATTTAAACTGGTCAGGACGGTCACACCTAAAAGGATCGGCGGTTTGACCCCGAGTTCAAGCGCGGATTCCCTCACGGCTCTTGCCGCCGCGCGCATCATCTCGACACCGCCCATCGTATGTACCGTGGTCATATCCGCGCCCATCCGGGCGATTTCGCGGCACGCGCCGGCGACCTGGTGCGGAATATCATGGAGTTTCAGGTCGAGAAAGACCTTTAGGCCCCGGCCTTTCAAATACCTTAAAACACCTGCTCCTTCAGGAAGAAAGAGTTGCAAGCCTACTTTATAAAAAACCGCGCTATCTCCAATCGCCGCACAGGCTTGCTCGACGTCCTTTCGGGTCGGCACGTCGAGTGCGACTATCAGACGCTCTTCCGGCTTATACATATATCGCGAACTCTCCTTGGCCGTTTGTGGGTAACTCTTCGGCGTCGTGCTCTTATAGCCGGCCGCAAAATCAAAGATTTACCGCCGCCAATGCCGATTGATACCGTTGCGGCGGACGCTATGCTTGCCCTTATGTTTTGACTTTTCCGATTATCCGGCTGATATCGGTAAAGCCTTTTTCGACGAGATAAGCCTCTAGCCCGCTGATGATATCGGTCATGGCATGAGGGTTTATAAAGTTCGCCGTACCAACGCCTACCGCCGACGCTCCCGCCAGGAAAAATTCTACGGCGTCGAGCGCGTTCGAGATGCCTCCGATACCGATAATCGGTATTTTGACACTCTGTGCTACCTCCCAGACCATGCGAACCGCAATCGGCTTTATCGCCGGCCCGCTCAGTCCGCCGGTAATATTGCCTAGATTGGGCTTGAAGGTATTGGTATCGATGGACATGCCGACCATTGTGTTTATCAATGAGATGACATCGGCTCCGGCGCTGGTAACGGCCCGCGCTATCTTCGATATGTTATAAACGTTCGGTGTCAACTTGACGATTAGGGGGAGTTGTGTGTTATATCTGGCTGCCGCGGTCACTTGCTCGGCCAACTTCGATGAAGCACCGAACGCGATCCCGCCCGCCCTTATATTAGGACAAGAGATATTGAGTTCGATACCGCTTACGCCCTCGACGCGGTCGATTTCCCTGCAAAGCTGCGCGTACTCCTCCAGGCTGTTTCCGGCGATATTGACGATAATGGGAATGTCAAACTCTTTCATGAAGGGAAGATCGTACTTAAGGAAGTGGTCTATTCCCTCGTTTTGGAGGCCGATCGAGTTCAGCATGCCCGATGAGACCTCACAGAGCCGCGGCGGGATATTCCCGTCCCTCGGCTTTAATGTAACGGTCTTGGCGACTATCGCACCGAGCCGGCTGATATCTATGAGTTCGCTATACTCGCGCCCCGCCCCAAACGTACCGGAAGCCGGCATGACCGGGTTTTTCATTTTAATTCCTGAAAGATTAACGCTTAAGTTTACACTCATACATTGTCTCCATCGCGAAGAAACCGCCCTTACTCGACCTGTATTGCCTGCTTTAACCCGCTGAATCCGTCTCCGAGAGCGCCGCGTTATCGCAACCGCACCCGTTAGCGAGTCCTTTTTCATAGTCTTCCGCGCCCCAAAGGATGTCGCGGGCATTGAAAACCGGGCCGTCTTGGCAGGCCATCTTATATCCCTGTTTGGTGACGCAAGCGCACCCCAAGCAGACGCCGATACCACATGCCATCTTCGTCTCGAGCGACACCTGGCACTCGATACCGAATTCATCCGCGGTCTCCGATATTTTTTTTAGCATACCGACAGGTCCGCACGCATAGATAATTTCAGGCCGAATATTGTGTACCGTGCGGTTGAGCAGGTCGACGACGGTTCCCTTGTGACCGAAACTCCCGTCTTCCGTGGCCGCATAGGTCTTCTTGCCCAGCCGTTTAAAATCAATATAGCGCAACATTTGCGTCTTGGTCATATATCCGAGCATAGGATAGAAGAGCACTTGCCTCTCAACGAGTTCTTCGGCCAGAAAGAGCAACGGAGCGGTGCCAAGGCCGCCGGCTATAAGCAACGCGGACCGAATATCCTCGGAATATTTGAAACCTTTTCCTAGCGGGCCGATGATATCGAGCGTGTCGTGTATCTTGACCCTTGAAAGCGCTTCGGTTCCCCTGCCGACGACCCGGAAGAGGATTTCGAATGCGCGACCCGGAACTACGCGATGGATACTGAAAGGCCTGCGAAGCATAAAACCATCGTCGGTCGGGCAAAGAACGTGCACGAACTGTCCCGGCCGAGCATTCCTTGAAATCTCGGGCGAGACGATTATAAGGTTAAATACACCCGGCATTACCTCTTCTTTTCCGATGATGTCCGATTTGATTTGAAACATTTTTTATTCTCTGACCTCGATAATAATTTAAGGAAGTAACTCCTTATGGTAGTCCTGGATAGCCTTGACGTCCAGCTCACCGCTGTTGAGAGCCTCGATGCCTTGCACGACCGCCGAAGCCGCCGCCAGGGTCGTTATGGATGGAATCCCGTATACCGCCGCGTTGGTCCTTATCTCGTATCCGTCCTTGCGCGTGCCCTTGCCCCAAGGTGTGTTGATGACCAAATCGACCGTGCGGTTCTTGATAAGGTCGACGACATTAGGCCGTCCCTCTTGAACTTTCTTCGCCGCCTCGGCGCTAATGCCGTTTCGGCGCAACATGGTCGCGGTCCCCTTGGTCGCGTATATCTTAAAGCCCATATCGTGGAGCTTTTTAGCCAAAAATATAATCGAACGCTTGTCGCTGTTTCGCACGCTGATGAAGACGCTTCCCGCCTTCGGCAGGCTCAAACCGGCGCTCAGCTGCGCTTTGGCAAACGCTATCCCGAATGATTTATCGATGCCCATTACCTCGCCGGTCGACTTCATCTCCGGGCCGAGAACCGTGTCGACCTCAGGGAATCTCCCGAACGGTAAGACCGCCTCTTTTATCGAAACATGCCCTATTGGCGGAATCTCCAGATAGCCCAGCTCACGCAGGGTTTTGCCCGCCATGACTTTCGCGGCGATCTTGGCCAGGGGCACTCCGATAGATTTGCTGACAAAGGGCACTGTTCGCGAAGCACGCGGGTTTACCTCCAGGACGTAGACGGTCTCGCCCTGTACCGCATACTGTATATTGAGAAGTCCCCGCACCCGTAGTTCTTTCGCCAACAGCACGGTGTATTCCTTTATTTGGCCTATGATCTCCTCGCCCAGAGTATAAGGCGGGATAACGCAAGCACTGTCGCCTGAATGTACCCCCGCTTCCTCGATGTGCTCCATGATGCCGCCGACTAAGACCTCTTCACCGTCGCAGAGGGCATCGACGTCGACCTCGATGGCGCCCTCCAGGAACTTATCGATCAAGATAGGGTGGTCGGGAGAGGCTTTGACCGCTTTGGCGACATATGCCTCGAGACTATCCTCGGAGTAGACGATTTCCATCGCGCGTCCGCCCAGCACGTAAGACGGCCGCACCAGCACCGGAAAGCCGATTTGCCGCGCCACGTCGAGCGCTTCCAAGTAAGAGGTAGCCGTCCCGTTTGGCGGCTGGTTGATATTGAGCCTTCGTAAAAGTACGTCGAAGCGCTTGCGGTCCTCGGCGAGGTCGATATTATCGGGCGATGTCCCGATAATTGGGACGCCCGCCGCTCCGAGCGCCTTCGCCAGCTTTAGGGGCGTCTGCCCGCCGAACTGGACAATAACACCTTGCGGTTTCTCTTTTTCCACGATATTCATAACATCCTCGTAGGTGAGCGGCTCGAAGTAGAGCCGGTCCGACGTATCGTAGTCGGTGGAGACGGTCTCGGGGTTACAGTTGACCATGATGGTCTCGAAACCTTCTTCTTTGAGCGCGAAGGCGGCATGGACGCAACAGTAGTCGAACTCGATGCCCTGCCCGATTCGGTTGGGGCCGCTTCCCAAAATCATTATCTTAGGTCTGTCCGATTCGCGAACCTCACACTCGGTCTCATAAGTAGAGTAATAATACGGCGTGTAAGCCTCGAACTCGGCGCCGCAGGTGTCGACGGTCTTGAAGGTCGCGACAACCCCGGCTTTTTTGCGATGCTCGCGCACCTCTAACTCGGTGGAGCCGGTAAGATATGCGAGCTGACGGTCGGAGAAGCCGTAGCGCTTCGCCTCATAGAGCAGCTCGTCGGGGATATCCTCGAGTTTGTAGCCGGCGATTTCGTCCTCGGCCTCGGCTATCTGGCGAATCTGGTCGATGAACCACGGGTCGATCTTTGTGAGGTCGTGTATTTTTTCGATACTCATCCCTGTCTCCAGGGCGTATTTTATATAGAAAAGGCGGTCTTGATTGGGCACGGCGAGCTTTGTATTCAAATCATCCGGCGATATCTCGTCTTTGCCGTCGCCGCCCAGGCCGTAGCGGTCTATTTCGAGCGAACGGATAGCTTTCTGCAGCGACTCCTTGAAGGTTCGCCCGATAGCCATAGCCTCGCCGACCGATTTCATCTTCGTCGTCAGCGCCTGGTCGGTCTCGGGAAACTTCTCAAACGCCCAGCGCGGTATCTTCGTTACCACATAGTCGATGGTCGGCTCGAACGACGCCGGGGTTTTCTTGGTGATGTCGTTGGCTATCTCGTCGAGCGTGTACCCGACGGCGAGCGCCGCCGCTATCTTGGCGATAGGAAAACCGGTCGCCTTCGAAGCCAGCGCCGAGCTGCGGCTGACCCTCGGGTTCATCTCGACGATTACGATACGCCCGGTCTCGGGCTCTACGGCAAATTGGATGTTGGAGCCGCCGGTCTCCACGCCTATCTCGCGAATGATCTCTATCGAAGCATCGCGCAGTTTTTGATACTCGACATCGGTGAGCGTCTGCGCCGGCGCCACCGTAATGCTGTCGCCGGTATGGACACCCATCGGGTCGAGGTTTTCGATGGTGCAGATTATGACTACGTTATCGTTGAGGTCGCGCATGACCTCGAGTTCGTATTCTTTCCAGCCTATGACCGATTCTTCGATGAGCAGCTCGGTGACCGGGCTGAGCATGAGGCCGTTAGAGACGATATTAATATATTCTTCCTGGTTGAATGCTATGCCGCCGCCGGTGCCGCCCAGCGTGAAGCTTGGCCTGACGACCAGCGGAAATCCGAGTTCTTCGGCCAGTTCGAGCGCGTCGTTGAGGTTGTAAGCGAACCCGCTTTTGGGCACCTCGAAGCCGAGCTTAACCATCGCGGCCTTAAACGCGCTCCTATCCTCCGCCATCCTAATAGCGGGCAATTTAGCGCCGATTAACTCGACGTCATACTTCTCGAGGACTCCGCTTTCGGCCAGAGCGACGGCGACATTCAAGCCGGTCTGCCCGCCGAGTGTCGGCAAAAGCGCCTGCGGCCTCTCCTTCGCGATAATGCGCTCGACTATCTCGGGCGTAATAGGCTCGATATAGGTCCGTGTGGCGAATTCAGGGTCGGTCATGATGGTGGCCGGGTTGCTGTTGACCAAAACCACCTCATATCCGTCTTCCTCCAGCACCTTGCAGGCCTGGGTTCCCGAGTAATCGAACTCGCAGGCCTGGCCGATAATTATCGGCCCCGAACCGATTATTAAGATTTTCTTGATGTCGTCTCTTCTTGGCATAACCTCTTCTTCCTGGTCGTTCTAGACACAACTATCCCTTAAGTAAAAGACCTTGCATAAAAGATGTCGCGGGCTACTTCGCGGCCATCATCTCTATAAACCGGTCGAACAGATACTCGGCATCGTGCGGCCCCGGAGCCGCCTCCGGGTGATATTGGACCGAGTAAGCCGGTACATCGAGGCAGCGCAGGCCCTCGACCGTGCCGTCGCTCAAGTTGATATGGGTTACTTCGACCGGCCCGAAATCGCTCTTACCGGGCCAACCGCCCTCGGGTATCGTCCGCCCTACCCGCCAAGCTTTCTCCTCGATACTGAGCGACGCCGGGTCGACCGCGAAACCGTGATTCTGGCTCGTTATCTCGACACGACCATTGAGCAGGTTCTTGACCGGTTGGTTGCCGCCGCGATGGCCGAACTTTAGTTTGTAGGTCTTGCCGCCCAAAGCGAGGACAAGCAACTGGTGGCCGAGGCAGATACCGAAGAGCGGCTTTTTGCCGATAAGTTCTCGAATCGCGTCTATCGCATAGGTCACCGCCGCCGGGTCTCCCGGGCCGTTGGACAAAAATATCCCGTCCGGGTTCATCGCCAGCACCTCGCCGGCGGATGTGCCTGCCGGCACCACGCGTATATCGCAGCCCGCCTCGGCGAGCTGCCGAAGTATATTGGTCTTCATCCCATAGTCGAAAGCGACTATCTTATATAATCCGCCGCCATCGCCCCAGGAGTAGGGTTCATCGACGGTAACCTCCTTTACCAGGTCGGCTCCGACCATCGAAGGCGCGTTTTTCGCCCTCTCTACAACCTCCGCGACATTCTTATCACCGACCGAGATAACCCCGCGCATGACGCCTGCGCTCCTGATGTGCTTCGTCAGCGCCCTGGTGTCGACTCCTTCTATCCCGACGACGCCGTACTCCGTGAGAAAATCCCGGAGCGAGGTCTCAGCCCGCCAATTGCTATACATGCTCGACGCTTCGCGCACGACAAATCCCTCGACAAACGGCCTGCGCGATTCGTTGTCCTCGTCGTTGACACCGTAGTTGCCGATAAGCGGATAGGTCATGGTGACGATTTGCCCGGCGTATGAGGGGTCGGTCAATATCTCCTGATAGCCCGTCATGCTGGTATTGAAGACGACCTCGCCGGTCTTCTCGCCGGACGCCCCGAAACCGTAGCCATGGAAGACTCTGCCGTCTTCGAGCGCTAAAATCGCCTTTTTCTTCTTTAAGATACCCATCGTACTCCTTTATCTTTCCAGTCGCAAACTTTGAATTGCCGCCAAATAACAACCCTAAACCACAAATACATTGTTACGTATCACCGTTTTGCCCGCGCAAAACACATCTTCTACCACGCCTTTTAGCGACCATCCTGCATAGGGTGTGTTGTTGCTCTTAGATTCGAACCTTAAAGAATCTACCTCATGCTGAGCGTTAGTGTCTAATATAATTACATCGGCGGACGCTCCGACAGAGAGCGTTCCTCTGTCGATACCGAGAATGCGGGCCGGGTTTATACTCATAAGCGCTATGGCCTCCGGCAGGCTGATAACGCCCTTCCCCACAATCTCCGTCAATATAAGTGCGAGCGTCGTCTCGAGCCCGATGAGCCCGAACGGCGCGTAGTCAAACTCCATCTCCTTCTCGTGGCGCGCGTGTGGCGCGTGGTCGCTGGCGATTGCGTCGATAACACCGTCTCTTAAGCCTTGGCGCACCGCCTCGAGGTGCTCTTGCGGGCGAAGCGGCGGGTTGACCTTAAAATTAGTATCGTAGTCCCGCACGTTTTCGTCGGTGAGAACCAGGTGGTGCGGCGTGACCTCGCAGGTCACCCGTATCCCCCGCTCCTTCGCCAGCCTCACCAGCTCAAGGCTCCCGGCGGTGCTGAGATGCGCGATGTGCAACCTGCCCCCCGTGAACTCGGCGAGGATGATATCGCGCGCCACGACTACCTCTTCGGCGGCGGCGGGTATCCCCTTCAAGCCTAAAACCGTCGACCAGTAACCCTCGTGCATCTGCCCGCCGTGGGCGAGAAAACCGTCCTCGGCGTGGGATATTATCGCCTTATCCCAAGTCTTCGTATATTCGAGTGCCCGCCTCATCAGTTGGCCGTTGGTCACACATTTGCCGTCGTCCGAAAACGCGACCGCTCCGGCGCCCACAAGCTCCCCCATCTCGGAGAGCTTCTCGCCTTTGAGGCCTTGCGTGATGGCGGCGATTGGAAACGCGTTACCGAAACCGACCTCCTCGACCCGCTGCAATACGTACTCGACGACCGCCGCCGAATCGCAGACCGGGTCGGTGTTGGGCATGCAAGCCACGCTCGTAAAGCCGCCGCGGACCGCCGCCCGCAGGCCGCTTTCGACCGTCTCCTCGTCGGCCCGACCGGGCTCGCGCAGGTGAACGTGGATATCGACGAGTCCCGGCGCCACGACCTTGCCCGTAGCGTCGATTCTCTCGACACCGTCCGGCGCGCTGCCGCTCAAATCGCTTCCGACCGCCGCTATCTTGCCGCGCTCAATCAAAACGTCCGCTATCTCATCTATATTATTCGCGGGGTCGATGACCCGCCCGCCGGCAATCAAATAATTACTCAACCTCAGCACCGCCTAACAACATGTAGAGAACCGCCATGCGCACCGCTACCCCATTTTTGACCTGTTCGGTAATGAGCGACTGCGACACATCCGCGACCTCGGGCGCGATTTCGACGCCCCGGTTTATCGGCCCCGGATGCATCAGAACGAGGTCGGGTTTGGTCATCCGCAAGCGTTTCTTGTTTATGCCGTAGAGCTTCGCGTACTCGCGAAGTGACGGGAAGAGCGACTCGCCCTGCCTCTCCATTTGAATCCTCAAAACGTACAAGACATCTATCTCGGGTAGGACCGAGTCGATATCGTATGAGTATCGAACCCCGAGCGACTCTATTTCCTTCGGGATGAGCGTCGGCGGGCCGACCACTATCACCTCGGAGCCCATCTTCTTAAGCGCCAGGATATTGGAGCGCGCCACCCTGCTGTGGAGAATGTCCCCGACGATGGCGACCTTGAGGCCGCGCACCGTCCCGAACTCCTGTCTTATAGTAAAGAGGTCGAGAAGCGCCTGGGTCGGGTGCTCGTGCCGGCCGTCGCCCGCATTGATGACGCCGCATCCCATATACTTCGCCAACAGAGCCGCCGAACCCGACGCCGGATGCCTGATGATGACGATATCCGCCGCCATCGCTTCGAGCGTCAGCGCCGTGTCTTTGAGGCTTTCGCCTTTTACCACCGCGCTCGTGCTCTTCGAGATATTGACCGTATCCGCGCTTAAGCGCTTTGCGGCCAGCTCGAACGATGTCCGCGTGCGGGTGCTGGGCTCGAGAAAGAGCGTGATCACCGTGCGGCCCCTGAGTGTGGGAACCTTCTTGATGGGCCGCTCTGAAATCTTCTTAAACGACTCGGCCATGTCGAGGATGAGGATGATGTCGTCGCTCGACAATTGGTCGATGCCGACCAAATCCTTCCGGCCTAAGCCCCGCTTCTTTTTCTCCCGGTCTTCGTAGCGCGCTTCGCTCTCTTCGTACCTGGGTGCCGGCTCCATACGTCGCTCCCGCCTTATTTCTCTTCTTCTTCTCCGATGATTACCGAGTCAACGTCGTCGACTTCGACCACATTGACATGCACCCTCTCCTTGAGGGCGGTCGGCAGGTTCTTTCCCACGTAATCGGCGCGGATCGGCAATTCGCGATGGCCGCGGTCTATCATCACCGCGAGCTGTATCGATGCGGGCCGTCCGTAATCCATTAGCGCGTCCATCGAGGCGCGCGTTGTTCGCCCGGTAAAGAGCACGTCGTCGACGAGGACGATGGCCATGCCGTTTACGTCAAACGGAATTTCGGTCTTGTAGGTCTCCGGGCTCGAATAGACCGCGACGTCGTCACGGTAGAAGGTGACGTCTAGTTCGCCGACCGGCAACTCGACGTTTTCTATCTCCCTGATTTTATCCGCGAGCCGGCGGGCAAAAAAAATACCACGATTGCGGATCCCCACCAATGCCAGGTTCTCCGCGCCGCGGTTGTGCTCCAAAATCTCATGGGCTATTCGGGTGATGGCGCGGCACATACCGTCGCTATCCAACACCAATGCTTTTGCCTTAAATGCCATCTATCGCTCCCGTTTAGACATAAGTCCCGACATAAAAATACCCTCACTGCGTGGCTGCAGGAAGGTAGGCAAACTCGGGTTTAGTCGACCGAAACAGACTTGTATTCTATTACCATCCTTGCCAGCCTCACAGGACTAGATTTAAAGGCCTTAACCATGATAGCAAAAAGTCAGACGCTGTGCAACCGGTTTTTTTAATCGACACGAAAGATCTTTATTTGAATTGAAGTTTGCGTCCTATCCAACGACATAATCCTCACCCTCATCATCGTCGTCGTCCATGGCGCGCAGGCGGCGATATCGCTGTATCGGGAAGACGAAGATTACGATTACGAGGAGCGCCGCCATAACGTACCAGCCGATATCGCGGAGCTGCATTACCCAGATGCTTACGCGTTGCCCCCGGGCGTAATCGGTCCAGGCGGCGTTGAGCCCATCCTCGCTTACGCCGAGCGATTCGAGCAGCGCGTCGTTGAAGCTCGCGCCCGTCTGAAGCCTGCCTACCGCTTCGTAGAGCTTATCTCTGCCGAATTTGTCGACCATGAAATTTACCTTTAGATAGCCGTCGGCATACTCGCGCCTGGTCGCCGGGCCGTCGTCTACGCCCGCCCCCCGCTCTATAAAGTCGGGGATATCACGGGCGAGCGCGTATTTCTCCAGCTCCGCGGCTTCAGCTCCGGGTTGAGACTCGTAGAGGGCCAACCCCTCGATGAACCACTGCGGCACCGTCTCTATCCTGGCGACATTTCGCATGAAGACGATGTGGTTTATCTCATGGGTTAGCGTTATGGTCGAGTTCCCCGCCCCCTGAAGAATCGCTATAAGGCTGCGGGCGGGTGACGCATAGCCCGCCGCCTCGGTCGATGGGCTACCTTTTAGAAACGCTGAGCGGCTCGTAAATATATAGAGATTAATCTTTTGCCGGTTCGAATCTCTGTACCTGACCGACATGCCGTTATATGCGGCCTCGGCGATGCGGCCGATTTCCTCGACGTCCGCCCTCTCGGAGGCGTAAATAGTGAAGTGCTCGGTCTCGTGTGTCTTCCAATCGGGCTCGGCTTCGATCGCGACCGCCACACCGATCGATAGCGCGCAGATAATCGAGGCCATGATTATGATCTTTGAAATATATTTTTCCATGATAATCTAAGGGTATCAGGTTCATCGACCCTTGTCTCTATGCCGCGTGCCCGCGCGGGACGCGTCGCAGGCTTAGCCGACTCTTCGCTAAGGGTGTTCTATACCGCGTGCCTGCGCGGGACGCTCGACTGCGCACCTATGAGAGACGCTCCGGCGTTTCTCCATGCCGCGCCCGGTTGCGCAACCGAGACGCTCGCGCAACCGTAGTAGCCGTAGTAGCCGTAACAACGTCCCCTGCTTCTTGACCCTCTCCGTACCCTTCGGTACACTTAATCAGGAAAAGGCGCCAATAGCAGCGGCACGGGAGCGGGTGTGAAACTCAAAAAACTAAGTTATTCAGCGATTTCAACATATCAGAAATGCCCGCTCTCCTATAAATATCTATACGTCGATAGGCTCCCGACCAAACCCTCGCACTACTTGAGTTTCGGCAACAGCATTCACTCGGCGCTCGAGTTTTTTTACCGGGTAGATAAAGATAAGCCCGAGCCCTACAGCCTCGAAGAATTGCTCGGTAAACTCGACCGGGTGTGGCTGACGGAGGGGTACGAAAGTGCGGCTCTGGAGCAGGAATACAAAGACAAAGGCCGGATGATTCTCTCGCGATTTTACAGCGACAACCTCCCCTCTTTTGCGGTGCCGCTCGCGATTGAAGAGCGATTTTATCTCGACTTCGACGGTGTCAAGCTTAGCGGCGTCATCGACCGCGTCGACCGCCTCTCCAATGGCGACATCGAGATAATCGATTACAAGACAAACGCCAAGCTGCCGCCGAAGACGAAGCTCCATTCCGACCTGCAGCTCCCCATCTATCACATGGCGGCAGAGGCGCTCTACGGGGTGGCCCCCAAGAAACTCACCCTCTATTTTTTAGTGCCGAACGAAAAGGTCAGCACGAGAAAGACGAAGACCGATATTACAAAAGCCCAGGCTACGATACACACGGTTGCCGAAAACATCCGTGACGAAAAATTCGCGCCATTCAAAAACCCGCTCTGCGCATGGTGCGATTTCATCGAGATTTGCCCGCTCCACGCTAACGACCCCGTCATCCTGGCAAAAGCGGCCAAGAACGGCAAGATTTCGGGGAACAAAACCGCTGTGACCGCTACCACCAAAACACCTGAGCGGGAGGCATCGAAAAGTGTGAGCGCGACGGAAGCGCTCAAGAAGGGCGCGACGGAGATCGAAAAGGTCGTCGACGACTATTTCGAGCTGGTCGAGCAGATCGACACCGGTCGCGCGAGACTCGCCGAGCTGCAACAGGTCATTCATAATTACTGCGAAACGAACGGCGTGACGTCGATAAAGGGAGAGCGCGGCGGCCTCGGCCGCCGCGCTCGGCGCACCGTCCACTACAACGTCGATAAACTACGCGCGCTTCTCGAGCCGCGCGGTCTCTGGGATAACGTCATCGACGTCAACAGCCGCCTCCTAAAAGAGCTACTCGACGACCCCGCCTCCCAGGATGAGCTACGCAAACTAATCGGCGCCGCCAAAGAGGTCGAAGAGGTAAGCTATGTTCTATATAGAAAGGATGAGTTGGCCGCGGAATAAGGCAACAGCCAATCACTCGATGTCACCTTTAGCCTTAGATTGTTAATCCCTTTTACAGCACACCCCTAAAGCAATACCCGATAAGTTTATAGATGAGTTTTGCGGCCAGGAAATCGGGGGCCGGGTTGCCGGGCATCGGGCAGAGTTCGACGACATCGAAACCGACGACCTTCTTATGGAGAGTTACTTCGCGGAGTATGTCCAAGACCTCATACCAACGCAAGCCGCCGGGCTCGGGCGTGCCGACCGCCGGGACCTCGGACGGGTCGAAGACATCCATATCGATGGTTATGTATACCGTATCGGTTAACGCGCCGACGATGTCCTCGATGGAATAATAGCCGAGACGGTGCTGTCTCGCGGTCACCGAGAAAATATCATTGCTCTTTATGAACTTGGCCTCTTCTTTGCTGGTGTTTCTCACCCCGACCTGGGCGATTTTTATCCCCTCGTCGTGGATGCGCCTCATAACGCAAGCATGCGAATAATGCGTCCCCTCGTATTCCTCGCGCAAATCGGCGTGGGCGTCGAGCTGGAGCACACTGACATCCGGGTGATAATCTTTGACGGCTTGTACGGCTCCGAGCGAGAGCGAGTGCTCACCGCCGACCATGACCGGAAATTTACCCGCGCCAAGCACGTCGCCGAATACGCTCTTGACGACCTCGGTCTGATACTTGGGACCCGCCATATTCGGCATAATTTCACCGAAGGTATGGATTCCGATTTTGTCGCAAATCTCGGTCTCAAGCTCGTCGTCGTAGAGTTCCACTTGACGAGAAGCATTGATTATCGCCAGCGGAGCCTCGCGGGTGCCGCCCCTGAAAGAGGTCGTCGAATCGTAAGGAAACGGTAGAACGACGACCTTGGACTCCTCAAAGGAGCCGCGCTCGGAAATTCCTAAGAAATTAAAGGGTATCAATGTATACATCCGCACCTCCGCGCCGCCGGCTCAATCCGCCCAGCCACTAAACCTTATAACCATTATACCTCTGTTCGCAAGCCCTTCTACCCCTAACGCCATGCGCACCAATAAAAAGTCTCCCCGCCCCACAAAGGCGGAGAGATTATTCGAGTAACATAGAGTCCCCTTGTCTCGGGTTGGACTTATTAGAAGCGTGGAACGTGCCTCGCCACGACGTCCTTTTCTTCTATATTGAGCTGCCTGCATATCGACCGGAGAATCCTCTCGCAGCTGGTAGCTCCGCATGTAAACACATCGAGGGCCATCTTGCCGTCATCGGCATAAGTGTGAACCGAGACATGGCTCTCATCGAGCATCACAAACGCGGTGCATCCGGGCGAAGAATTATGGCCAAAATGATACCTCGACTGATTAATAATATTTGCGCCGACCTCATTCGCCGCGTTAACGATTGTCTCCAGAAGTTTCTTGTCGTCAACCAAAACGTCAAACGCCTGGTTGTGGATGTCCACAATCAAATGGTTACCTTTGTTCATTTCTCAATCCTCTCTTGGTCTATTTCAACCCAACTAAAGTTTCCAAATACCCAGAAATCCTTATTGGACTGCTAACACGTGGTCAAACTACGTTGCAATCCGATGCGAAGTCTATATGCGGCTGCATAATACGCGTATTCGACCGCGTCACAGCCATTCCGCGCCTTATAATACAAGCAACCGCTTAGACCACCCCATTTCGGATTGGAATAAACACTGCGCCGCACTTCGTTGTTATTTCCGGAAACGACAACACCAGCCATGCCGGTATGCTCCGCTCTCATCTCATCTCCTCGCAACATCGAGAACTTCCATTGATTGAACGAGATTACGGCTTTTAGCGAAAGCCTCTCTATTACACGGTCTGGCTGGTCCATACTGTTCGCTTTATGCCAATCCAAAGGCTGGATAGGATTTTAAACAGAGCCGGTTTTTCCAACAGACCTCCCCATAAGCTACGATAGATCATCTTAACTATTGAAAGTCAACCAGATTATAATAACGCTAAAATGCCCAATACTCAATAATTTTTTTGTGATTTCGGCGACCAAGTCGACAATCTGATTTTAGGCTGGTTATGAGACGGAAGAACCAGGCGTGGCTAGACTAGCACGTCGTCTGCTTAAAATTAAAATAGGCGCGGCGCAGGTTGTCTAGGATGAGCTGTAGCTCGGGCGGGATAGCATCCTCGAAATATAGAGGCTCCTCCGTCCTGGGGTGCGCCAGTTCGAGCTTGTACGCATGGAGAAACTGCCTCATAAGCCCCAAATCCCTTTTTGCGCGACCCGACCCGTAGAGCGGGTCGCCGACTACCGGGTGGTTGATGTGCTTCATATGGACGCGGATTTGATGCGTGCGACCGGTCTCGAGTTCTACTTCGACCAAGCTGTAGTCATTACCGAAAGACTCTAAGACCCTATAGTGACTGACGGCGTCGCGGCTCGCCACACCGGCTACGGACATCTTTTGCCTGAACTTCGGGCTCCGTCCTATCGGCGCGTCGACAGTGCCCTCGGTCTCTTTGAAGACGCCGTGAACCAAAGTCAGATAGGTGCGTTTTATTTTGCGTCTTTTAAGCTCATTACTTAACGCCTGGTGAGAAATATCGTTTTTGGCGACTATCATGAGGCCGGAGGTCTCTTTGTCCAGGCGGTGTACGATTCCGGGCCTTACCACTCCGCCTATTCCCGACAGGCCGGTGGCGTGCGCGAGCAGCGCATTAACCAGCGTCCCACCGGCATGACCATGCGCCGGGTGAACGACCATCCCGGCTGATTTCGACAGGATTATCAAATCACCGTCTTCAAATTTTATAGACAGAGGTATCGCTTCGGGTATGACCTCGGAAGGTGTAGGGGGCGGAATCTCCACGTCAACGGTTTGTGTCGCCCTTAACCGGTAGTCCTTGCCCACCTCTTCGCCATCGACTCGCACCCGGTCATTTTCGATAAGATTCTGGGCAAAACTCCGCGAGGGAATATCTTTGTGTTTCGTGAGATACGCGTCGATTCTCACACCGGCATCCTCGCTCCCGACTACCATGGAGAACTCAATAACTCCGCTCTCTTCGATAAACATCGCGCTAGCCTTCCCGCCTGGCCGCGAGATTCGCCGGCCTGAGATAGTAGAGGAATATCACCGTAAGCCCTGCCGCCAACATGAACGCGCTAAAGAGCTGTGAGGCACTTAAGCCGAGGATGACATCGGGGTTGGCCCTGAAGAATTCGACGATGAAACGGAACAATCCGTAAAGTGTTATGTAGAGCCAAAACAGCAAACCGTCGCTCTTTACTTTTTTGCGGCTAAACCACAAAACCCCCAGAATCAAAATGTTATAGCCGAACTCGTAGAGCTGCGTCGGATGAAGCGGTACGCCGAGCGGCTGCGCGGCCGATAACGGGTTACTAAAGGTAACCGCCCACGGAAAGTTTGTCGCCTGTCCATAGCAACAGCCATTCGCAAAACATCCCAAACGCCCGACCGCCGACCCAATGGCAAGACATGGCGCTACGATATCGGCGACTTTCCCAACGGGCATCTTTTTCAACTGGACCAAGCCGAGAACGGCTAAGGTTCCTCCGATAAGCCCTCCGTAAAAGACAAGGCCTCCCTGCCAAATGGCAAATATTTGAGCCGGGTTTGCCCCAAAATCATGCCAGTTGTCGATAATATAGACCAACCTGGCGCCGCCGATTCCGCCGACCATCGCAAATAAGACGATGTCGAAAGCGAAGTCGGGATTGAAACCCTTGCGTTTGGATTCGCGTATGATGATGAAGAGACTTATTAAGAAAGCGAGCGCGATTGCGACGCCATAAGTGTAGACCGTAATAGGGCCTATCTGAAAGAGTACCGGTAACAACTGAGTGATCATCCTTTGACGGTCAGCGCCTGCTTCGCGTTCTTTGACGCTAAATCACGCCGGCTTCTGAACCGCATATATTCTTAATTATCATCCTACTACGATTGGGCGCTCAAGGCTAGGGTCGGCTCGTGTCGGCTCGCTCTTCTTTGGCCAGACCCAAAACGATAACCCCCAGAAAGACGGCGCCTACGACAATCGCGGAATCCGCGACGTTAAAAACCGGCCAAAAACGAAAATCGACAAAGTCCGTGACTGCGCCGACGGCTATTCTGTCGATTAGATTACCGATAGCGCCGCCCATGACCAGCCCAAGAAAGAGATTGATGGCGCGATTGTTTTTAGCGAGCGTTCGCTTGAAATAAATTATAAGACTGATTACCACCGCGGCCGCGACAAAAAAGAGCACCCGGTGGTTTTGGAGAATCCCGAACGCCGCCCCTGAGTTTGCGATATGCGTCAAGTAGACGAAACCGGGAATCAAAGGTAGCGATTCGCCGATTGGCACGGCACTACGAACGATAGCTTTTGTAATTTGATCGATTACGACTATCGACATTGCGACTATATAAAACAAGCCACTACCCCAGCAAGCGTGAATATTCTTTGCAACAAGCTCTTTTACCCGCTCTTCTCTTCCTTTATCTTGTCTTCCATGCATAAATCCGCGTATGGTAAGGCCTCAAGCCTCTCCATTTCGATAGGCCGTCCACAAACCAAGCAAATCCCGAAGGAGCCGTCCTCGATTCGCGATAAAGCCCCATCGACCCTGGAAAGCATATCTCGTGAGTTAATAGAGAGCGATAAATCGCTTTCCCTGGCAAATGTCGATGTCGCCGAATCGGCCATGTGACTTTCGAATTCGTTCTCACCGCTCCACTCGCTTTGCGTCTGCTCCATGGTGCTTTCCACATACGCGATTTCGTCGACCAGCCGGTCTCTTTCCTTCAGAAGCCGCTCCTTGAATCCGGCCAACTCTCGGTCTTCCATGGGACTTCCTCCCTTAATCATACTCCTTAGCGGCGACAAATAGTTGCTTTTACATAAATTGTACCCTTTGCCGCTTAAGAAGTATCGAGATCGGCTAGGCTCCTGTTAGGACCCCGGCGCATCGAGCGCAAAGCCCTCTGTGCTCGTCATTCTCGCCGACGGTATCCTCGTATCGCCAGCAACGCTCACATTTCGAGCCCTTCGCCGGCTGAACCCTGATAGCCAAAGCCTCGATTGCGTCGCTCTTAAAGACCTCCGAGGGCGCCGCTTCAAATCTATCGACCTCGACGCTCGATACTATGAACAGCTGCGCGAGTTGAGACTCGTACTGCCCCAACAGCTCCTTGGTCGCGCCGTCGACATACAGCTCCACTCCGGCCTCTAGGGAGTTGCCGATTAGTTTTGCATTGCGCGCCTCCTCGAGAGCTTTGGATGCCTCGGCGCGAATCTTAAGTATCTTGTCCCAACGAGCCACAAGTTCGGCGTCTAGATAGTCGTCGTTGAGCGCGGGCCATCCGCTTAAGTGGACACTTCCGGTCTTGCGAACCGCTTCCGGTAAGTACGACCAAACCTCTTCGCAAGTGAATGCGAGTACCGGAGCGAGCATTCCCGTATACACCCGCAACATCTCAAAAAGAACCGTCTGTGCCGCGCGGCGCTCTCTGGAGCCCGCCGCCGACGCGTACAACCTGTCTTTAAGAATATCGAGGTAGAGCGAGCTCAACTCGTTCGTGAAAAAATTATATACCGCATGATACATGCCGTGGAACCGATAGCTCTCATAAGAAGCCGTCACCGTCTTTAGTAGCTGCGTCATCTGGTGGAGCGCCCATTTATCCAACTCCTCCAGCTCTTCATATGCGACCGCGTCCGTCCGCGGATTATAATCAAAGAGATTTCCTATCATAAACCTGAAAGTATTTCTTATCCTGCGGTACGCGTCGCCGACATGTTTCAAGATATCCGGCGATATGGCGACGTCGACCGTATAATCGCTCGAAGCGACCCATAGGCGCAGAATATCCGCGCCGGATTTCCCTATAACATCGAGCGGGTTAACGACGTTTCCCAAAGACTTCGACATCTTTCTGCCGTCTTTATCGACGACAAAGCCGTGCGTCAAGACCGCATCGTAAGGCGCGCGATGGTAGACACCGACCGAGGTCATCAATGACGACTGGAACCAGCCCCTGTGCTGGTCGCTCCCCTCTACATATATATCCGCGGGCCATTTGAGTTCTTCGCGGGTCTTTAAAACGCCCTCATGGCTGACGCCCGACTCGAACCAGACATCGAGGATATCGGTCTCTTTGACCAATTTCTTACCCGAGCACTTCGGGCAGGCATAACCTTGCGGCAGAATCTCTTCCGCGCTCTTGTCGAACCACGCGTCGGCCCCATCTTTCATGAAAAGATCGAATACCGACTTAATCGTCTCCTCTGTGACCACGTCTTCCCGGCAATCGCCGCAGTAAAACACCGGTATCGGAACGCCCCAGGAACGCTGCCTCGAGATACACCAGTCCGGACGCCCCTCCACCATACTGTTTATGCGGCGAATGCTCCATTCCGGTATCCAGCGAACCTCGCCGATTGATTTGAGCGCTTCTTTTCTCAAGTCGTCGATGTCCATCGAAATAAACCACTGCTCGGTAGCGCGAAAAACGACGGGGTTCTTACACCGCCAGCAGCAGGGATACGAGTGGGTGATCTCGGTATCGTACGGCAACAGATTTTTCTCTTTCAAATACTCGATAATCGCTTTGTTGGCTTTTATGATATACATGCCGGCAAACCGACCCGCCTCTTTGGTAAAGTGGCCGGCGGCGTCGACCGGCATCGGCGCCGGCAAATCGTATTTCAGCCCGGTCAGGTAATCCTCCTGGCCGTGACCGGGTGCGGTATGGACCGCGCCGGTGCCGGTATCCAAGCCGACATACTCGGCGAGGACGACGACCGATTCCTTCTCGGAAAAGAGCGGGTGCTCACACTTGAGAAACTCCATGTCGGCGCCTTTAAATTTGGCGACAACCTCATAATCGGCGATTCCCGTCTCCGTCGCCACGACTTCGAGCCTCGCCGCCGCGAATATTAGGATTTCTCCCGCCGCCCTTATAGCGACGTAGTCGGCTTCCGGGTGGACGGCGACCGCGACATTAGCCGGAAGGGTCCAGGGCGTCGTGGTCCAGATGACGATAAACTTCGGCTCTTTAAAAGTCTTGACCGGCTCGAACTCACTCTTTAGGGGGAATTTCACATAGATAGATGGCGAGACCTCGTCTCTGTACTCTATCTCCGCCTCCGCAAGCGCCGTCTGGTCCTTGACGCACCAGTGGATAGGCTTGCGGCGCTTGTAGACGAGGCCGCGCTTGTAGAGTTCACCAAAGGTCTTTACATTGGTCGCTTCGTATTCGTGCTTCAGTGTGAGATAGGGGTCGAACCAGTCGCCGCTCACACCGAGCCGCATGAATTGTTCGCGCTGGATATCGACGTACCTCATAGCATAATCCCGGCAGAGCTTGCGGAATTCGACCTGCGAAATCGTTTTCGCTCGCTCGCCGAGTTGTTTTTCGACATTATGTTCGATCGGCTGCCCGTGGCAGTCCCAACCTGGGACATAAGGGCTGTCGAAACCCGCCATCGTCTTATATTTGACTATTATGTCCTTGAGAATTTTGTTCATCGCCGTTCCGGCATGGATGTCGCCGTTGGCGTACGGCGGGCCGTCGTGGAGTATGAATTTCGGCTTGCCTTTCGAAACTGAACGAATCGCCTTATACAAATCGATATCCGCCCAGAACTTGAGCATTTCGGGCTCGCGTTGAGGTAAATCGGCCTTCATTGGAAATTCCGTTCGCGGCAAATTCAACGTTGTCTTATAGTCCTGTTTCGCCTGCTCGTTCATTACGCCTTATCACCTCTGTGTAATAGTTCCCAACTGCCGGCGGTCTGACGCTTAGACATGGTCGTCAGTTATCATTCGTCAGCGCCCTCGTATATAAAAAAGCCCTCACTCGCTCAACAAGGACGAGGAGGACTCGCGAGCTCGGAGGTGATTTTCTTCGATTATGTCTATTTGTCCAGTACTGCCGAGAGTACCCACAGACGCACGTCTCTAACATCGAGCGCGTTTACAAACTCTTCTACCTGCTGATGCAATATCGATTCCGGGTCGTATATGTAGACCGCTTCGACGCCTTCGTCCTCTTTGAGCAAGAAACCTTTTTCCGTAAGCTCCGTCACCGCGATTTCTATGTCCGATTCGCGCCGCCCTAAGTGCGTTGCCAAATCGGTTATCCTATCTCTTACGCCGGGATTCTGATGATAGAAGACAATGATGGCCCAAGAGGCAAGTGAATCGACATACCTGCCTACAAACAATTTCAGATTTTCATCAATTGTGATATTCATTACTTGTTGCCACCAATGGACTCCATTCGTTTTTCGCTAAGAACTAACCGCTCTCTCCAAAGCAGCCTCGACCATCCCAGGAGTCGCATCCTTAATATAGATTCTCTTGCGCCGACTTTTCTCCCCTGATTTTACCGTAAAAAGCTTCTTCGGGAAACCCAGTAGCGCCGATAAAAACTCGATGCATTCGTCATTAGCGCGCCCCTCCAGCGGGGGCGCCTTTACTGAGATCTTAATGTTATCTCCATATATACCGACGATTTTCGTCCTTGCCGCTCGCGGTTGCAGCCATATGTTGAGAATAATGCCGTCACCGTGCGTGCTTAAATACATACGATTATCAGCCTAGAACGCCATAGAATCTCTCGGCTTGCCAAAGTCTTCGAAATCATCGTCGTTCTTCTTATTCGGCATCTCTTTTTTTGAAGCGTCTCTCACGTCACCGTAGGTAGCCATGAAATCGTCCGGTACAAATGTCTCGGCGATGAAACTACCCGGTAAAAAATCATCGGCGCTCTCTTCGACTATGATATCGTTCCGTTCTTCTTCGATTTTCGCAAGGGTGATTCTGGGTTTTTCCACTTCGGCTAAGCCGTGTTTCTCCATCTCGACGAAACTCGGCCTTTCCTCAAATGCCCGCGACCTCTCGTTGAGACCGGGTATATCCGTGCCGATTTCAGCCAGCGCGGCGGTACTGTCGGCGATTCTCATATATGATTCGAGCATCGATTTGAATTTATTACGAAAATCTTCCTCGGCTTGCTTCAAATGATTCAAAGTAGCCTCATATTTGCGCTTCATATCGTAGGCTTCTTGAATGACCTCTTTGGCTTTTAGCTCTGAATCCCGCAGAACTAGTTCCGCCTCTTTCTTAGCGTGAACAGTGACGTCCTCGGCTGATTTTTGCGCCGTCACCAGAGTGTTTTGGAGGGTCTTCTCCATACCCTGATAGTTATCCAGATCCTGTTTTACCTTCTCTAACTGCTCTTTTAGCTCGATACTTTCCTTGAACACTCTTTCGAACTCTTCCGCGACTTCATCTAAAAACTTGTCTACCTGTTCTTCATTATAGCCGCGTATTGCCCTGTGAAATTCCTTGTGATGAATGTCTAATGGTGTCAATTTCATCTGCGAATCCTCCTTTGATTAAGGAATGACGAGTCTCAGTACGGATACTACAACAGCTTGAACGACTTGCAGGAGTATTATTGCGATTATGGGCGCTAAATCGAGTCCGACACCTCCAATCATGACCGGCGGGATTATATTTCTTACGAGCCGTAAAATCGGCTCGG
>JAGXSZ010000039.1 GCA_018333515.1 Actinomycetota bacterium | reverse complement strand
CCCCCATCGCCATGGAAGACGGCTTGCGCTTCGCCATTCGCGAGGGCGGCCGCACCGTCGGCGCCGGCAAGATAACCGCTATTACGAAGTAGGTTGGAGGGTCAAGTTAGACATATACCGTATTCAAAGGAGCGGTTTTTGAAGAACCGCTCCTTCTTGGTTCATACATAGAGCGGTCGCCGTGAACTGTGCATTGTCAGCTTACGGCAAACCCGAGCCATTGACATTGGTCACGATAAACGATACACTACCATTTGTTTTTTCGCGGAGAATAAGCGTCAAACATCGATATTCAGGAGGAACTATGCGGGACTTAGTAATTCTCGCGTGTACGGAGTGCAAGCGCAGGAACTACACGACGGATAAGAACAAAAGAAAGATGCCCGATCGCATGGAGATGAAGAAGTTCTGCAAGTGGTGCGGCTCGCATACTTTACATAAAGAAACGCGCTAATTATACTTGTCATTGAAGCGACGGCTGTATTTGATTTTTATATATAGTCGCCCATAGGGCTGTAGCTCCAATCGGTTAGAGCACCGGTCTCCAAAACCGGGTGATGGGGGTTCGAATCCCTCCAGCCCTGCCGAGAAGAGGTAAGACCTTAAGGCATAACGACCAGACTGGTGTCACTGGTCGTATAGCGTATCTCTTAGGGCGCTCTTACGCTTTTGACGTAAGCATTTGCGATTTTGAGATTTTGATAAAGTATTAAGTTTCAACTACATATAGATTGAGAATAGGAAGGTATCTATGGCGGAGAAGAAGCCTGTAAAAGCCAAAGGCTCGGGTTCGGCAAAAAAGTTTTTCAAGGATGTCAGATTTGAACTCGGGAAAGTGATTTGGCCCGGAAGAGAAGAAATCGCCGCATCGACGGTGGTCGTGTTGTCGGCGATGGCTTTCTTCGCCGTCTTTGTCGGCTTGATCGACGTGGTCTTTGTAAATCTAATCAAACTTATATCGGCGTAGGGAGCAGGGTAGGAGCCCTAGATAATATGGCGAAGCAATGGTACGTAATTCATACGTATTCCGGGTATGAGAATAAAGTGAGGGCTAACCTCGAGAACAGGATCACCTCCATGGAAATGGAGGAGAAGATCTTCGAGGTGGTAATCCCGACCGAGGAGATTGTCGAGATAAAGAACGGCAAGAAGGTCATTACAGAGCGCAAGGTTTTCCCGGGCTATATCATGGTCCAGATGGACCTCAACGATGATTCTTGGTATGTCGTCAGAAACACCCCCGGAGTTACGGGTTTTGTAGGGTCGAGCGCGCGACCGACGCCGCTCTCCGAGCAAGAGGTCGGCAAGATATTGCAGAAACCGGCTTACGAGAAACCGAAGCCGAAAGTCGAGTTCGAAGAGGGAGAGACGGTCAAAGTCATAGCCGGCCCGCTGGCCGATTTTACAGGAACGATAGCAGAGGTAAACATCGACCAGAACAAGGTCAAGGTAATGGTCACTATCTTCGGGCGGGAGACTCCGGCCGAACTCACCTTCGACCAGGTGTCCAAGCTATAACGAAAGCGGCTTGCTATCGTCCGTGAGACACCGCCGTAGGGTAGTCGATACACAAGAGCGGGAATCCGGTTTCCTGCGCTTTTATTTGTATGAATCGGTTGTCCATGCATACACGAGTTTTGATGCATGTATGAATTAAGTTAAAGGAAAGGAAGTATCCAAGTGGCTAAGAAGATGCTCGCCAAGGTCAAACTGCAGATTCCCGCGGGTCAGGCCAATCCGGCTCCACCGGTAGGTCCGGCGCTAGGACAGCACGGCGTAAATATTATGGAGTTCTGCAAAGCGTTCAACGCGCAGACCGCGGACAAGCCCGGGCAGATAATCCCGGTCGAGATCACGGTCTTCGAAGACCGTTCGTTCACCTTTATAACGAAGACGCCGCCTGCGTCGTTTTTGATAAAGCAGGCCGCCGGTGTCGATAAGGGTTCCGCCGAGCCGCACAAGGTCAAGGTCGCCAAATTGTCCCAAGACCAGGTTCGCCAAATCGCGGAGACCAAGATGCAAGACCTTAACGCGAACGACGTGGACGCGGCGATGAAGATAATCGCGGGAACCGCCCGGAGCATGGGCATAGAAGTAGCCGGGTAGCCGGTCATTTCGCGAAATTAGAAAACGGGAATATGGGTCGAATCTCGATTTTCGGGTGACTTACTCAATAGGTTGATTGATTAGATAGTCGGATTGGGCGTGGGAGGCCGTAAAGGCCGTCATTACCACAAGGAGGAATTTAGATGAAGAGAAGCAAGAAGTACAACGCAGCAGTGGCCAAAATCGAGCAAGACCGGATTTACTCTCCGCTAGAGGCCGTCAGGTTGCTCCGGGAACTCGTCGACACCAAGTTCGACCAGACGGTCGAGACTCATATCAGGCTCGGCGTCGACCCGAGAAAAGCCGACCAGCAGGTGCGAGGCACCGTAGGGTTGCCGCACGGAACCGGTAGGACCGTTCGTGTCGCCGTCTTCGCCCAGGGCGAGAAGGCAAGAGAGGCCGAAGCCGCAGGCGCGGATGTCGTCGGCGCGCAAGACCTCGCCGAGAAGGTCGAAAAAGGCTGGTTCGAGTTTGATGTAGCGATTGCCACACCGGATATGATGTCGGCCGTCGGCAAGCTCGGTAAGCTTCTAGGTCCCCGAGGCTTGATGCCGAACCCGAAAGCCGGCACGGTCACCTTCGATGTCGCAAAAGCGGTTAAGGACGTCAAGGCCGGCAAGGTAGAGTACAGGGTCGACAAGTTCGGCATCGTCCACTCGGTAATCGGAAAAGCCTCGTTCGGGGTGGAACAGCTAATCGAAAACTATCAAGCATTGCTTGAGGAGATAGTAAGGGCCAAACCGGCCGCGGCGAAAGGGAAGTATATCAAGAGCATCACCTTTGCCGGTACTATGACGCCGGGCATCAAGGTCGATACGATGAAGACTCGCGACCTGATGGAAGAAGAAGTGACGACTGCGTAGTCGCGAGCGCCCATCGGACGGGTAAAGCGCAAAACATGGACCGAGCACTTGACGCGCGGCACCGTAATTTGCTATATATGAACAGTTGTAATCGAATAGTCGTACGCCTAAGACAGCGGGTGCCCCATGGCTTAATCGAATGCCCGCCGAGGTGAAGCGCAAGACTTTTAGTGCCTGTCAAGGCATTGGTATCTACGCCTTCCGCTGTCTTAAGCCGGAGGCTTTTTAATTTCTAAGAGATAGGAAAGGGGGTTTATATGGCACGACCTGAAAAAGAAGCCGTTGTGCGGGAGATAAAAGAGAAACTGCGGAGCGCGAAGTCCGTTATCCTCACCGATTACCGCGGCCTCGACTTCGAGCAGATATCGGAGTTGCGCAAGAGCTTGCGGCAGCAATCGGTGGAGTACAAGATCTACAAGAACACGCTCGCGAGAATCGCGGTGCGCGAACTCGAGCTTACCGAGCTTGAGCCGTTCCTTATCGGACCGACGGCGATGGCGCTCAGCTTCGACGACCCGGTAGCGCCGGCCAAGACGCTCGTCGATTTCGCCAAGAAGTCGAAGATTCTTGAGTTGAAAGGCGCGGTAGTCGAGGGCGCGGTAATCGGCCCGGATAGAGTTAAAGTCCTGGCTGAGTTACCGTCCAGAGATACGCTTATCGCCATGTTCATGGGCGGCCTGCAAAGTCCGCTTTACGCCTTGGCCGGCAGCCTCAATGCAATCACACGCGGCCTGGCGGTTGCGCTCGATCAAGTTGCGCAACAGAAAAGCGCGTAACCGTTCCGCGCCCGTTCGGCGCGGCCGTCGCCGGTGTTTCCCTTTGGAGGGGCGCTCGCGACAACCTTTGTTCTCGAGGAAGGCCGCGGATGCGGTCCTCCATGATCTGTAAACTAAGAGTATTGATTTTAGGAAGGTGACGTAAGAAATGGCAGACAAGAAAATTTCGAATGAAGATATGCTCGAAGCTATAAAGTCGATGACCGTACTTGAACTTAGCGACTTGGTCAAGGCTATCGAGGAGACCTTTGGTGTTACCGCCGCCGCGCCGGTAGCCGTAGCGGCAGCCCCCGGCGCCGTAGCGGCGGTAGAGGAAGAGCAGACCGCTTTCGATGTCATTCTCTCGAGCGCGGGCGACAAGAAGATTCAGGTCATCAAAGAAGTCAGGGCAATCACGGCTCTCGGCCTGAAAGAGGCGAAAGAGCTGGTCGACGGAGCGCCGAACGCAGTCAAAGAGGGCGTAACAAAAGAAGAAGCCGACAAGCTCAAAGCTCAGCTCGAGGAAGCCGGAGCGGTCGTCGAAATCAAGTAATTTCGGGCTTGAGATTTTAAACATATAGGTGTATTCTGATGTGGGTGAGAGAAAGCGAACTCTCACCCACTGACCATTTTTAGAGTCAGGCCTCAATTAATGTTGACACAGCATAGAAGTTTTGCTATGCTGTGGTTTTGCGTTTACATGTTCCCCATTATCATTTAAGGAGTGATCTTATCCCTTGCGAAATGTTCTAGGTTTGAGAAACAGGCGGAGTTTCGGCAAGACACCCGACATCCTTGAGCTGCCGAATCTTATTGCCGTGCAGGTGGATTCTTTCGATTGGTTTGCCAGGGAGGGGCTGGGTGAGGCATTTAAGGATATCTCTCCGATTCAGGATTTTACAGGTAACCTTTCAATCGAATTAGGTTCATACAGGTTTGGTGAACCGGAACATAGCGTCGAAGAGTGCAAAGAGAGGGATATGACGTACGCGGCGCGTCTAGACGTGACCGCCAGCTTAGTCAATAAACAAACCGGCGAGATAAAGGAAGAAGAAGTCTACATGGGAGACTTTCCCGTCATGACCAACCGGGGCACCTTTGTCATCAACGGGACCGAGCGCGTTGTCGTCAGCCAGCTCGTGCGCTCTCCGGGCGTCTACTATAACCGCGAGATGGATAAGGCATCCGACAAGGTCCTTAATTTTGGAAAAATAATCCCGAGCCGCGGCGCGTGGCTTGAGTTCGAGACCGACAAGCGCGACATCATAAGCGTTCGCGTCGACCGCAAGCGTCGCCAGCCCGCGACGATTCTTCTAAAAGCACTCGGCTTCGGGATGAACGATGAGATTCTAAAGCTTTTCAACAATGCCGATCCCATCAGGTTGACCCTGGAGAAGGACTTCACAGAGAGCCGCGAGGAAGCGCTCATCGAGATATACAAACGCTTGCGCCCGGGTGAGCCGCCGGCGGTCGAGAGCGCGCGCGCGCTCATCGAGAACCTCTTCTTCAACCAGCAGCGCTATGACCTAGCCAAGGTCGGCCGCTATAAATTAAACAAGAAGCTCGAGATGGCGACACCGATGGACACCTCGGTATTGACGCGCGAAGATATCTTGGCGACGCTCCAATATCTTGTGGCATTGATGGACCCGGAGATTTATGCGAACCGTTTCGCTTTTGTCGACGTCGACGATATCGACCATTTTGGAAACAGGCGCGTGCGCACCGTCGGCGAGCTGATTCAGAACCAGTTCAGGATCGGCCTCGCGAGGATGGAGCGCGTGGTCCGCGAGCGTATGACAACACTCGACATCGAGACGATGACACCGAGGACGCTGATAAACATCCGTCCTATCGTCGCGTCCATCAAAGAGTTCTTCGGGAGCAGCCAGCTCTCGCAGTTTATGGACCAGACGAACCCCCTTGCCGGACTGACGCACAAGCGCCGTTTGAGCGCGCTCGGCCCCGGCGGTTTGTCGCGTGAGCGCGCCGGTTTCGAGGTGCGGGATGTCCACACGTCGCACTACGGACGGATGTGCCCCATCGAGACACCCGAGGGTCCGAACATCGGCCTGATAGGCTCGATGGCTTCTTTTGCGAAAGTAAACCCTTACGGTTTTATAGAGACCCCGTATCGCAAAGTCGAAGAGGGCAAAGTAACCGATAAGATAGATTACCTAACGGCGGATGACGAGGATAAGTATGTCATCGCCCAGGCCAACGCGGAACTCGATCCGAAAACGAACGAGTTCTTGCAGGAAAAAGTCTTGGTCCGCGCCCGCGAAGCGGTAGGCACGGTGACCCCGGACAAAATCGACTACATGGACGTGTCGCCGAAGCAGACGGTCTCCGTCGCTACGGCGCTTATCCCGTTTCTTGAGCACGACGATGCTAACCGGGCACTCATGGGCTCGAACATGCAGCGCCAAGCGGTTCCGCTTCTGCTAACGGAAGCCCCGCTCGTCGGAACCGGCGTCGAGCATCGCGCGGTAAAAGATACGGGTGAGGTCATCGTCGCCGACTCCGATGGCGTGATCACCTATGTCTCGGCCGACGAGATACGAGTCACGCGCAAAGAAGGCGGCATCAAGACATACAAGTTGGCGAAGTTTCGCCGGTCGAACCAGGGCACTTGCATCAACCAGAAACCCATCGTCGAAGATGGGCAAAGGGTCAAAAAAGGCCAAGTGCTCGCGGATGGCCCCTCTACCGACATGGGCGAACTAGCGCTTGGCAGAAACCTTCTCGTCGCTTTTATGCCATGGGAAGGATACAACTACGAAGACGCGATTATCTTGAGTGAGCGTGTCGTCAAAGAGGAGATGCTCACCTCGATACATATAGAAGAGCACGAAGTCGACGCGCGCGACACGAAGCTCGGACCCGAAGAGATCACCCGCGATATCCCCAATGTCGGTGAGGAAATACTCAAAGACCTCGACGACCGCGGGATTATCCGTGTCGGCGCCGAGGTAAACCCGGGTGACGTGTTGGTCGGCAAGGTGACACCGAAAGGCGAGACCGAGCTTACCGCGGAAGAGCGGCTTCTGCGGGCGATCTTCGGCGAGAAAGCGCGCGAGGTGCGCGATACGTCGCTTAAAGTTCCACACGGCGAGAGCGGCACCGTCATCGACGTAAAAGTCTTTATGCGCGATGCCGGCGACGAACTCGCACCCGGCGTCAACCAGCTGGTACGCGTCTACGTGGCGCAGAAGAGAAAGATATCGGAGGGGGATAAGCTCGCGGGTCGTCACGGCAACAAGGGCGTTATTTCGAAGATATTACCCGAAGAAGACATGCCGTTTTTGGAGGACGGCACACCGATAGATATTATCTTGAACCCGTTGGGCGTGCCCTCACGTATGAATATTGGCCAGGTCTTGGAGACGCATCTCGGTTGGGCGGCCAAACACGGCTGGTCCACCGCCGGCAAGAAAGCCAAAGAGACCCGGTTTATCGCGACGCCGGTATTCGACGGCGCGTCGGAGGCCGAGGTCCGCGAGGCCCTGATAGAGGCCGGGCTTCCGGGAACCGGTAAAACAAACCTATTCGACGGCAGGACGGGGGAGATGTACAGGGAGCCGATTACCGTCGGCTACATCTACATCTTAAAACTGCTCCACTTGGTCGACGATAAGATACACGCAAGGTCTACGGGCCCGTACTCGCTCGTCACGCAGCAGCCGCTCGGCGGCAAGGCTCAGTTCGGCGGTCAGAGGTTCGGCGAGATGGAGGTATGGGCGCTCGAAGCTTACGGGGCCGCGTACACGCTCCAAGAACTCTTGACCGTCAAATCTGACGACGTTGTAGGCCGCGTAAAAGCGTATGAGGCGATTGTCAAAGGTGAGAACATACCGGAGTCGGGCATACCCGAATCGTTCAAGGTTCTCATAAAAGAGATGCAGAGCCTCTGCCTTAATGTCGAGGTCCTCTCCGAACTCGGCGAGGAAATTCAGCTGAAGGAGGCCGAGGACGATATCTTCAAGACCGCCGAGGAACTCGGTATCGACCTGCGCGGAGAGACGACAAGGTCGGCGCGGGAGACCGGGGAATTTGCCGAGGAGCCGGACGAAGGAACCGACGACGACAAGGTCGAGATTTCGGAAGAGGAGATAGTGCACGAAGTAGGGGAAGAGGCGGAAGAGGAGTCCGCGGACGAATTTTCAGACGACGCTTCAGATGACTTGCCAGAAGTATTCGAAGAATAAACCGGTGATTAAAGGTATTTGTGAAGCGCCTTTAATCAGATTTCGTAGGGGGTTGACTCTTTGCTAGACATAAACAATTTTGACGCCTTGAAGATTGGACTCACATCGCCGGAGCAGGTCCGGGCTTGGTCTAATGGTGAGGTAAAGAAGCCGGAGACCATAAATTACCGCACACTCAAACCGGAAAAAGACGGTCTTTTCTGTGAGAAGATATTCGGGCCGACCAAGGACTGGGAGTGCTACTGCGGTAAGTACAAGCGAGTCAGGTTTAAGGGCATTATCTGCGAGCGATGCGGCGTCGAGGTCACGCGCTCCAAGGTGCGGCGTGAGCGCATGGGTCACATCGAGCTGGCCGCGCCCGTCTCTCATATCTGGTACTTCAAGGGCGTCCCGTCACGGATGGGATACCTTCTCGACATCTCGCCTAAAGACTTGGAGAAGGTCTTGTATTTCGCGTCGTATATCATCATCGACGTCAAAGAGGAAGAGCGCGAGAAAGAGATAGCCGCGCTCAAGGCGGAACTCGAAGAAGAGATAGCCGAAATAAACAAAGAGACCGAAGAGCGGCTCGAAGAGATCGAGGCCGATAGGGACCGGAAGATCAAAATAGCGCTCGGCGAGATTGAGCCCGCGGAGGGCGAAGAGGTCGAAGTCGCGAGCGGGTCATCGAAGACCGCGATAAAGAAGATAGACGCTGAAGCTAAAAAGCTCACCAAAGAGGTGAGTATCGACGGGAGCAAACGGGTCGAATGGCTCAACCGTGTGTACGCGGCATTCGAGTCGCTCGCTCCGCAGCAGCTCATACCCGATGAGCAACTCTACCGCGAACTCAAAGTCCGCTACGGCGACTTCTTCAGCGGCGGCATGGGAGCCGAATCGATAAAGGAACTCCTGGCGGCTATAGAGCTTCCCGATGAGACGATGGAGCTTCGCGAGACGATAAAGACCGCTACCGGTCAGAAGAAGAGTCGTGCGGTCAAGCGGTTAAAGGTCGCATCGGCGTTCAGGCGCTCAGGTAATAAACCGGAGTGGATGATACTCGAGGCCATACCGGTCATCCCGCCGGATTTGAGGCCGATGGTCCAGCTCGACGGCGGTCGTTTCGCGACCTCGGACTTGAACGACCTCTACCGTAGGGTCATAAACCGGAACAATCGCCTGAAGAGGCTTCTCGACCTCGGCGCACCCGAGATCATCGTAAACAACGAAAAGAGGATGCTCCAGGAAGCGGTCGACGCGCTCTTTGATAACGGGCGCCGCGGCAGGCCGGTCACCGGGCCGGGAAACCGTCCGCTAAAGTCCTTAAGCGATATGCTTAAGGGCAAGCAAGGTCGTTTCCGCCAGAATCTCCTCGGTAAGAGGGTCGATTATTCGGGACGTTCGGTCATTGTCATCGGCCCGGAATTAAAATTGCACCAGTGCGGGTTGCCTAAAGTAATGGCGCTCGAACTCTTCAAGCCGTTTGTTATGAAGAGGCTCGTCGACGAGGGGCACGCACAGAACATAAAGAGCGCGAAGCGGATGGTGGAGAGGGCAAAAGCCCTGGTTTGGGATGTGCTCGAAGAGGTCATTAGGGAGCACCCGGTAATGCTTAACCGGGCACCTACCCTTCACCGCCTGGGAATTCAGGCGTTCGAGCCGATTCTTGTCGAGGGCAAGGCCATCCAGATTCACCCCTTGGTCTGCGCGGCTTTCAACGCCGACTTTGACGGCGACCAGATGGCGGTTCACCTGCCCCTGTCGTCAGAGGCACAGGCCGAAGCGAGAATTCTCATGCTTTCGGCTAATAACTTGCTGTCGCCGGCGAACGGGCGCCCGCTGGTCACTCCGACGCAGGACATGGTCCTCGGCGTCTATTATTTGACGGCGCACCGTGAAGGAAGGCTGGGCGCGGGGAAAATCTTAGGCAGCGCGGAAGAGGCGATATTGGCATACGAAGCCGGCGAGGTCGACCTCCAGTCGATGATCGAGCTGCGCGCGAAGAGCGCGAAGAACGCGAAGAACGCGAAGAACGAGCGGAGCAGGCTTGAGACTACAGTCGGGCGCATAATCTTCAACCGGGCGCTACCGGACGACTTCGAGTATATCAACTACGAAGTCGGGAAGAAGGAGATGGCAAGGATAGTCGAGAGATTAGCCGCGGAGCGCGCGGCGGGCGAAGTCCCCGATATCCTCGACAAAATCAAGGAACTCGGTTTCTATTATGCCACCCGCGCGGGTATCACTATCGCCATCGGCGACGTCCAGATACCGGAGAACAAATGGGAGATTCTCAACGAGCCGGAAGAGGCTGTCGATAGGATAGAGAAACAATTCAAGCGCGGGTTGATCACCAAAGAGGAGCGACAGCAGCGAGTCGTCGAGGTTTGGACGAAAGCCACCGAAGACGTATCGGAAGCTATGGAGAAGAACTTCGATAAGTTCAACCCGATTTATATGATGGCCAACTCGGGCGCGAGGGGCAACCTCAAGCAGCTCAGGCAGTTGGCCGGTATGCGAGGACTCGTCGCCAACCCGAAGGGCGATATTATCGACCGCCCGATCAAAGCGAACTTCCGCGAAGGCCTCTCCGTTTTGGAGTACTTTATCTCTACGCACGGAGCGCGAAAAGGCCTGGCCGACACGGCGCTCAGAACTGCCGACTCGGGCTACCTAACCAGGCGTTTGGTAGACGTATCACAGGATGTTATCATCCGTGAGTTCGACTGCGGAACTGAGACCGGGATACCGGTAAGCGTGCTCGATTTCGAAGGCGAGCCGAACAAGAACGCTCTCATCGGCAGGGTGACTCTGGAGACAGCCGTCAATCCGAAGACCAAAGAGGTCGTGTTGGCTCGGGGCTCCGAGGTATCCGACCGGGATATCGCGCGTCTGGTAGAGACCGGCGTCAGCCAAATCACGGCTCGTTCGGTACTGACTTGCGAGGCCGAGTACGGCGTCTGCCGCCAGTGTTACGGTTGGAGCCTGGCGAACGGACGCATGGTCGATATCGGCGAAGCGGTCGGCATCATCGCCGCGCAGTCCATCGGCGAGCCGGGTACCCAGCTGACGATGCGTACCTTCCACACGGGCGGTGTCGCCGGCGAGGACATAACGCACGGCCTCCCGCGTATCGTCGAGTTGTTCGAGGCGCGCAAGCCCAAGGGCGAGGCGCAAATCGCCGAAGTCACCGGAATCGTCGAGATAAAAGAGACGGACAAGCTTAGAAAAATAATCATACACGCCGGAGAAGGCAAAGAGCGCGCGTATCAGGTATCGAGGCGCACGCGGTTGAAAATAGCCAACGGGGACAAGGTCCAGGCGGGCGACCAGCTTACCGAAGGGTCGCTCAACCCGCATGATATTCTGCGGGTCAGAGGAAAGCAAGCAGTCGAGATTTACCTCGTAAAAGAGGTTCAAGAGGTCTATACGAGCCAGGGTGTCGACATCAACGACAAGCACGTCGAGTTGATCGCCAGACAGATGATGCGAAAAGTGACCATAAGTGAGCCGGGCGATACCGACATGCTCCCCGGCCAGCTTGTAGACAGGAAGCACTTCGAAGAAGAGAATGCCCGCATGGTAGCCGAGGGCGGCGACCCCGCTACCGCGCGACAGACTCTGCTCGGTATCACAAAAGCGTCGCTTGCGACCGACAGCTTCCTTTCGGCGGCATCGTTCCAGGAGACGACGAGGGTGCTCACGGACGCGGCGATTGCCGGAAAGAGCGACCCGTTGCTCGGATTGAAGGAGAATGTTATCATTGGTAAGCTTATCCCGGCGGCGACGGGTATGAGCAGATACCGTTCGATTATTATAAAGACTCTCGGCGATGACGATGAACCTTACGTGGAGGCCGGGGAGACCTATGGTTTCGGCGAGGACGGCGGAATATTCCTGGGTGACGACGCCGAAAGCCTGATAGAAGCGACGGCTTCGCTCTCTAGAGCAGTCGTCTCTGACGGAGCGGCGAAAGCCCCGGAGTATGAGCCCGAGTCTTTTGTGACCGCGGATGTTGACATCGATGAAGAAGACTGATATATTTATCTGCTGTGACACATTATCTTCAAGATAATTTGATTTTATTCACATCCGCACGGCCTTAAAGGCCGTGCGGCCTGTTGAAAAAGAATCTTTGACGGACGCCGTAATACGGTCCCGTACCGTCTTGACCATGTAGTTAACGATGTAAGATTTTAAGAAGGAGTGAAACCGTTGCCGACAATTAGCCAACTTGTCAAGAATGGCAGAACAGCGAAGCCCGCAAAGACGGCAACGCCGGCGCTGCAAGGCGCGCCGCAGAGAAGGGGTGTTTGCACCCGCGTCTATACCACAACGCCGAAAAAGCCCAACTCGGCGCTGCGAAAAGTCGCGAGGGTGCGCTTGACCAACGGTATGGAGGTCACCGCCTACATTCCGGGAATCGGTCATAATCTTCAGGAGCACTCGATTGTGCTCGTTCGCGGCGGTCGTGTCAAAGACCTACCTGGTGTTAGATATAAGGTCATCAGGGCGGCGCTCGACGCATCCGGTGTGTCCGATCGTAAGCAAGCCCGTTCAAAATACGGCGCTAAAGCACCGAAGTAGGCGAACCGAAAGCAAAATACCGCCGGTCGAATGGTGGAAAGAACGATTGTCGACGTCACGGGTTGGCGGATATTGCCGGTGGGCTGCGACCAAGAGCGGAAGTGCGTAGCCGGTGAAAGAACGGCTGCTGTGATGTAAGAAATTATTGGAGGAAGAGATGCCAAGGAAAGGACCAGCGACAAAGAGGGAGATAGTTCCCGATCCTGTCTATAACAATAAGCTTGTCGCTCAGCTCACGAACTCGATTTTAAAGAAGGGCAAGAAGGGCGTGGCCGAGCAAATCGTCTATGAGAGCTTCGATATTATCCGCGACAAGACGGGTACGGAGCCGCTAACGGTTTACCGCAAGGCGATGGATAACATAAGGCCCGTTCTTGAGGTACGCCCGCGCAGGGTCGGCGGCGCAACCTACCAGGTTCCGGTCGAGGTGCCCGGAGCGAGGGCGACGACGCTCGCATTGCGCTGGTTGACTTCGTTTTCTCGCTCTCGCAAAGAGAAGAGAATGGCGGAGAGGCTCGCCGGAGAGATCATGGATGCCGCAAACAGCACCGGCGCATCGATGAAGAAGAAGGAAGACATCCACAAGATGGCTGAATCGAACCGCGCGTTCGCGCACTACCGCTGGTAATACTCGCAACGCGAGCGCGAAGACCGGGTCTTAAGCCGGGTCTTCAGCGCGGGGATGCAAAGGAGTAAGCGCAAAGAGTTAGTTTTGTTCCGGCTGCCGGGGCTTCGGCTCACTGAGATTGTGGCGGCGGACAATAGGAAGGGTTTAGTAGTTTATGACAACGAGATTTCCACTAGATAAAATACGAAATATAGGAATTATGGCTCACATCGACGCCGGCAAGACGACGACGACCGAGCGCATCCTGTATTATGCCGGGCGCACGCATAAGCTCGGCGAGGTTCATGAGGGAACCGCCATCATGGATTGGATGGTCCAGGAGCAGGAGCGCGGCATTACCATCACGTCGGCCGCGACGACATGTCACTGGGACGACCATCGAATAAATATTATAGATACGCCAGGGCACGTGGACTTCACCGTAGAGGTCGAACGCTCGCTAAGAGTACTAGACGGCGCGGTGGCGGTCTTTTGCGCCGTAGGCGGCGTTGAGCCGCAGTCGGAGACGGTTTGGCGTCAAGCCGATAAGTACCGTGTCCCGCGGTTGGCGTTTATCAACAAGATGGATCGAACCGGCGCGGATTTTTATAACGCAATGGCGATGATGAAGAAACGTCTCGGCGCGAATCCTGTCGCGATACAGCTGCCGATAGGCGCCGAAGAAGATTATACCGGAATCATAGACCTCGTCGGCATGAAGGCGATTATCTACACCGACGACCTCGGCACGACCTTCGAGCAGACCGAGATCCCAGCGGAGATAGCGGACAAAGCCGAAGAGTACCGGACGCTCCTTATCGAGGCCGCCGCCGAGCAGGACGAAGCATTGCTTGAGAAGTATCTCGAGGGCGAAGAACTTTCGTCGGAAGAGATAATCGAGGCAATCAGAAAAGCGACGCTTGAGGTTGCGCTCACCCCGGTATTGTGCGGGTCTTCGTTTAAGAACAAGGGTGTCCAGCCGCTCCTGGATGCGGTCAACATGTATCTGCCGTCGCCGCTCGACGTCCCGCCGGTCTCCGGCGTTAAGCCGGGAACGGAAGAGGTCGTAACGCGCACCGCGTCAGACGACGAGCCGTTTGCGGCGCTGGCGTTTAAGATCATGGTCGACCCGTATGTCGGGAAGCTCACCTTTTTCAGGGTATATTCGGGCGTGTTGAAAGCGGGCGAGTCCGTTCTTAACACCTCGAGCGGCCAGAAAGAGAGAATCGGTCGAATCCTGCAGATGCACGCGAACCACCGCGAAGAGCGTAGTGACGTTCGCACGGGCGATATCGTAGCGGCGGTCGGTCTCAAGAAGGTCACCACCGGTGACACCTTGTGTGACGCGGCCAAGCCGATTCAGCTAGAGTCGATGGTCTTTCCAGAGCCGGTCATTTCGGTCGCTATCGAGCCGAAGACCAAGGCCGACCAGGAGAAACTTTCCACAGCGCTTCAAAAGCTCGCGGAAGAGGACCCGACTTTCAAAGTCGAGACCGATGAGGAAACCGGCCAGACCATCATATCCGGCATGGGCGAGCTTCATCTCGAGATAATCGTCGACAGGCTGATGCGCGAGTTTAAGGTGCAGGCGAATGTCGGCCGTCCGCAGGTATCGTACCGCGAGACCATAAAGATGCCGGCAAAGAATATTCACGGGCGCTATGTCCGCCAGACCGGCGGTCGCGGCCAGTACGGCCACGTCGTCATCGACATCGAGCCGGTCCCGGAAATCGGGTACGAGTTCGTCGACGCGGTCGTCGGCGGCAAGGTGCCGAGAGAGTATATTCCCGCGGTCGACAAGGGTATCCAAGAGGCCTTGACATCGGGCATTCTCGCGGGCTACCCGGTGGTCGACGTCAAGATAACGCTCCATGACGGTTCGTATCACACCGTCGACTCTTCCGAGATGGCGTTTAAGGTAGCCGGCTCGATGGCCGTCAAGGACGCGATAAAGAAGGCGACACCGGTGCTGCTCGAGCCTATCATGGCGGTCGAGGTGGTAGTGCCCGAAGAGTATATGGGCGATGTCATCGGGGATTTGAGTTCACGTCGCGGGCACATCTTAGGGATGGAGGCGCGCGCGAGCGCACAGGTCGTAAAATCCGACGTGCCGTTGGCGGAGATGTTCGGTTACGCGACCGACTTGAGGTCGAAGACGCAAGGCCGCGCGACGTATACTATGCAGTTTAAGAAATACCAGGAACTTCCGCAAAGCATCTCAGAGGAGATTGTAAGCAAGGTTCGCGGCGAATGGTCGCTGGCCGCGGGGAGCTAAACGAGAGTCCGGGTATCGGGCGCCGGCGGAGACGCGGCGGGAAGAACCGATTCAGGACTTGACCATAGAATGCAAGGGCAAGATTGCCGGAGAAGAAATAGGCTGGAGTACATTTCACAGGGAGGAAAACTATATGGCCAAAGCTAAGTTCGAAAGAACCAAACCACACATGAATATCGGGACCATCGGTCACGTCGACCACGGCAAGACGACGCTAACCGCCGCCATTACCAAAGTACTGGCGGAGAAGGGGCAAGCGACATTTCGTTCCTTCGACTCGATCGACAACGCGCCGGAAGAGCGCGAGCGCGGCATCACCATCGCCATCGCCCACGTGGAGTACGAGACGGCCAACCGCCACTACGCCCACGTAGACTGCCCCGGCCACGCCGACTACGTAAAGAACATGATCACCGGCGCGGCCCAGATGGACGGCGCCATCCTCGTGGTCTCGGCCGCCGACGGGCCGATGCCCCAAACCCGCGAGCACATCCTTCTCGCGCGGCAAGTCGGCGTCCCCTACATAGTCGTCTTTTTGAACAAAGTCGACATGGTGGACGACCCCGAACTCCTGGAACTCGTCGAGATGGAAGTGCGCGACCTCCTAAACGAGTACGAGTTCCCGGGCGACGACATCCCGATAGTGCCGGGCTCCGCGCTAAAAGCGCTCGAGGGCGACGAGGCGGAAGCGGAAAACATCATCAAACTAATGGAAGCGGTAGACTCCTACATGCCGACC
>JAGXSZ010000038.1 GCA_018333515.1 Actinomycetota bacterium | reverse complement strand
TCGCTGGAAACATTAAATCCCTCTTCAAAGTCTACGAGAAAGCCATCTGGTGCTGGCGCAGGATGCTCAGTAGCCGCAGTAGCAAGAGCTACATTACGTGGGATAAATTCCATAAGATTAAAGCGCTGTTTCCCTTGTTGCGTCCAAAACTTGCAATTCCTTATGAGAAATTGAAAGTATACGCAATGCTGTGAACCAATTTCTGAAGAGCCCGGTGCGGGAAATCCGCACGCCGGGTTCTGTGGGGGTTGGGCCACCCAATTGGGTGGCCCTTCTACCCGGAGGTCGGCGGCTAAAAGCCGCCCCCTATCCCGATTGCAAGGAAAAGCTGACAGATGAAAGGATTTGAACTGCTTTTTATTGGTATTTAGGCGATAAGATTAAAGCTAGTTGGTAAGGTAGAGCACCATTATTCAGTTACGAGGTCTTTACAAAAAAATTAATGTTTCCTAAAATAAAAGTGTTTCCCAAATGGGAAACATGCCGATAATAGGAAATATAAATGTTATAGGGGCAGATTTATGTGAACGAAATTGATATCCGAGTTTTATTTCTACAAAAAATTAAAGAAATCCTTGTAACTGATAAGGCTAAATTGTCGGTATCACGAAAAACGTTAAACAACCGCTATTCTCAGGATCATTACGAGCCGGATATGCTGGCAGAGCTTAAATTTGGCGATAAGTCAGCATCAGTAGTTATAGAGTTTAAGGCTAATGGCAGGCCTGGAACTGTAAATCAAGTTGTGGGGCGATTAAAGAGATACGCTGAGGTGCTTGATGCACTACCCATATTTGTTGCACCACATATCGGCCCGCAAGCCTGTCAAGTATTAAGGCAAGAACCACATCTTTTTTGTGGATCTATCTGGAAACAAGTGGATTGAGTTTGAAGGTTTATATTTAGATGCTGAGGGTCATGCAAATAAATACCCAGAAGAGCGAAAAGATAGAGACCTATTTGCAGATAAAGCATCGCTTATTTTCAGGGCAATGTTTGAGCAGCCACAAAAGGCGTGGCGCGTTCATGAACTTGCGGAGGCTGTCCACGTTACGCCAGGCTTTGTTTCGAAAATAACTATTGCGATGAAGCAACGCGGGTACATTTCAAAAACCGAGGCCGGCCTGCGCTTGATTAATGCCAAGTCTATTCTTGATGACTGGGTTTTTGCGTATAGCTATCGCAAAAACCAGGAATACAATTATTTCTGCATGGCAACTAGTCCCAAGGAAATAATTGAGCGATTAAAGAACACTAATAAGCTTGATAAAGTCGATTACGCGTTGGCCTTGCAAGCCGGCGCGCATCTTGTTGCGCCGCACGCAGAATTTGAACTCGTACATATTTATGTCAGGAACCAGGCTACCCGAGAGAAGCTCGCCAAGCTTCTCAGCCTGCAAAGTGTTAATAGGGGTCAAAATGTTGTCATTTTGGACCCTTACTATCGACAATCCGTTTTTTATGGCGAAAGAAAAATAGACGATCTCTGGGTTGTATCAGATCTGCAGCTCTATATCGACCTCTATAGTTATCCGCTGCGGGGAATTGAACAGGCCGAGTATTTATACCGAAAGAAGCTAGCCAAGATCGCAGCACAAATATCTGAGGAGAGATCGCATGTCAGATGAGCTAAGTCCTGCTTTTAACAAACACAACGGTGCTATGAAAATAAATTCGTTCAGTATATTATCAATTTAATAAGTCCGATCTTAAGCGCTTTCTTTGGTAAATAGATGGGCTTGCTGACAGTCAGCATGATCAAAGTCTCAACAATGACTTCACTTTAGGAGCACAGGGTAGGATGGATAAGAGAGATTACATAAATCAAATTGCATCCTCTATCACAATCTTTATATTTATCACAGGCATCATAAGCTTACCTGCGATAATCCAAAGAATAAGCATGCCACCCTCTTCTCTTGGGAATCAGCCTACCACAACTCAAGGAGATCAGCTGACGACAACCCAAAGAAATCAGCCTACCACAACTCAGGCGAATCAACCTACTTCGCCTCTAAAGAACCAATCTAATACGGCCCACGAAATAATCAAGACTACTCCAAGTGATGAGCCAATTGGACGCCAGGCAAGTGGGTTCTACGGCGGACCCTCGGTGAACCAGGATGGTGGACAAAACCCACAGCAGAATATTACCCCTGCATCTGTCGGGTCCGGTGATTTGAGCGGCCGATGGAACGGCATTTGGGGTAGTGATAACAAGCGAGAGGTTCTCAAGCTGACCGAGAATTCGCCAGGTGTATTCTCGGGCACTTCCTGCTTCGAGGCGCGTGGCACTGGGGAACTGTCATATGGGCGAGGTGCTGTTAACGGCACAATCTCTGGATCACGCGTAAGCATTACCATTAGTCGCGATAACATGGTTTTCCATTGGTCGGGCACGGTCGATAGCAGTTATCATACGCTTATCGGAACGTTTGCAGGTTACTCGAATGATGGGACCTACATTAAAGAATAGACACTGGCTCAGGTGCCAACGGCACCACCATTGCGACCACCAGCAAGCACCCGGTTGCTCTTTCTGCATATTTAAATATTGTTGATGCAGGTCTGGATCTGGTTGCTGAAGAAGTGAAGAAGGATAAATTATTTCGTGCGAAACAGGGATGAGGGCTCGAAAAACCGAACCCTTTTTTTACCAGACACGTGTATTTTCTGCTAAAATTTAAGTTTTTATTATGCCAGGCAATAGGTATTTATACATACGCTAGGTTAAGATAAAATAGGTTGTTAGAAGTGTAACCTCTAATGATATTTTGGGTCGCTGACCGGGTATAATATCATCGAAACGAAGTTTCTCGTGTGATAGCCGTGACTATTTCGGACTATCATGAATTTACATAAGAGCTATTCTATTAATTGCAGTAGGTAACGAGGATCGGTAAGAATGACACAAGCGGCTCAAACGGAAGCAGTTAAAGAGAGAAAACGAACCATCAGCGCGATAGATCTGTTCTGTGGTGTAGGCGGCCTGACTCATGGGCTCGAGAAAGCGGGAATCGACGTGCGGCTGGGAATCGATATTAACCCGGCGTGCGAATACCCTTATACGGCGAACAACAAGGCCGAGTTTCTCTTGAAATCCGTAGAGGATTTGCAAGCAGATGAACTTAGCGAAGCGTTTAGCGAAGATAGTGTGCGACTTCTCGCTGGTTGTGCGCCCTGTCAAACGTTCTCGACTTACAACCAGAAGGCAGACTCTTCCGATAAGCGCTGGTGGCTTCTTCGACACTTCGCAAGGCTCGCCAAAGAGTTATTGCCGGAGTTCATTACCATGGAGAACGTCCCCCGTCTTGAGAAAATGAGTGTGTTCGATGAATTCGTTACTAGCCTTAAGAAGTTGGGCTACGAAGTAGATCACCGGATCGTAAACAATGCGAATTACGGCGTACCCCAGCATCGTCACAGGTTGGTGCTATTAGCTTCGAAGCTCGGCCCCATAAGGTTGCTTACGTTCGAAGAATTTGGCGAAGAGCCCATTGACGTCCAAAAAGCTATCGGTAACCTTTCACCAATCGGTGCGGGTCAGGTCCACGATGACGATCCGCTCCATCAAAGCGCCGCTTTGTCGGATACCAATCTCCGTCGAATAAAAGCTTCCAAGCCGGGTGGTACCTGGCGCGATTGGGACGAGGAGCTTAGGGCCGAATGCCACAAGAAGCGCACTGGGAAGACGTACCCGAGTGTTTACGGGCGCATGAGCTGGGACGAGCCCGCGCCTACTATGACCACGCAATTTTTCGGCTTCGGGAACGGGCGTTTCGGGCACCCCGAACAAAATAGAGCCATATCGCTTCGGGAAGGAGCGATTCTTCAAAGTTTTCACGAGGGCTACGAGTTCGTTAAACCAGGAGAGCCCATCCATAAGAAGGTCATCGGAGAATTGATCGGCAACGCAGTTCCGGTAAAACTCGGCGAAGTTATCGGAAAAAGCCTTGTCGAGCACCTGCCGCTTGTACCCCACGCATAAAATCCTGATATACTTAAAAAATGAATAATCGTAATTACGACGGACAAGATGTATTTATCCCGCAATATTCCGTTCCCGAGCCGGGGCAGCTCGTCGAGGTTCGGCGCCGGCGGTGGGTCGTAAGCGACGTGCAAGGTGATACATCAAGACAGAGCACAACTAACGGTCAGCATCTCGTCACACTAGCCTCGCTAGACGAGGACGCTCTAGGTGAGGATCTTCAGGTGATTTGGCAGCTCGAGCCGGGCGCGAGAGTATTGGAACGAGCTGGCCTCCCGAAGGTTACGGGGTGGGATAGCGTCGACCGGCTCGAAGCCTTCCTCGACGCGGTTCGCTGGGGGGCTATTACTAATGCGGATCGTTCATTTCTGCAAGCACCCTTTCGTAGCGGTATCACCATAGAAGATTATCAACTCGATCCGCTCGTTAGGGCTATCGATATGGCTCGCGTCAACTTGCTTATCGCCGATGATGTCGGCTTAGGTAAGACGATAGAAGCGGGGCTCGTAGTCCAAGAACTACTCGTTCGACATAGGGCACGTAGCGTGTTTATCGTCTGTCCGGCGTCGCTGCAAATAAAGTGGCAGGTGGAAATGTGGGACAAATTCGGACTCGAATTTAGAATAGTCGACACAGCATATATCAAGCAATTGCGCCGCGAGCGTGGTATACACGCCAACCCCTGGACGTCTTATCCCCGATTGATTTCTTCGATGGACTGGATGAAGAGTGGAGAAGGATTGAGGCTAATAAAAGACGTTCTCCCTCCCCATGTTACTTATCCTCGAAAATTCGATATTTTGATAGTCGATGAAGCACATAATATCGCTCCAGCTACCACGTTGCACTACGCATTGGAGAGTCAACGGACACAACTGATTCGTACCATAGCACCGCACTTCGAGCATCGGCTGTTCTTGAGTGCGACACCTCATAACGGATACCAGGAGTCCTTCACATCGCTTTTAGAGTTGCTGGACGATCAGCGATTCGCGAGGACCGTTATGCCGAACGAAAAGCAACTGCGTCGAGTGATGGTCCGCCGGCTCAAGACCGACATAGTCGACTCCGACGGTAATCCGATTTATCCGAAACGCGAGCTAATACCACTCGAAGTCAACTACTCGGAAAAGGAGCGCGAGATTCATGATCTTTTGCGCTGTTTTATGGAGAGCCGAGCAGAGAGCATTCGTGGAACTCGAAGCGCATACGGAACGGAATTCGTCCACAGGTTACTCAAGAAGAGACTATTCTCATCACCGAGAGCGTTCGCGACTACTCTAGCTAAGTATCGGGAAAGCCTGGAAAACGGCAACTCGAGATCATATAAGAACGTCATGGACGAGAAGATTCTTCGCAGGGCTATCGCACGTGCCGAGGAGGATTACGTCGACGATGAGCGCGTGGAAGAAGCTCAACACGAAGCCGTCGAGGTCGCTAACGTGCTGGCGGTTCCGCTCGACAGTGATCAGCGCGAGATGCTGAATGGGCTTTCCGCGTGGGCGGAAACGGCCAAAAACAGAATCGACGCGAAAGCGGCAGCGATTCTCACTTGGCTGGAAGCGAACCTAAAATCCGATGGTGAATGGAACGAAAAACGAGTTATCTTGTTCACGGAATATCGTGCAACTCTTGGTTGGTTGGAGCAACTTCTTACCGCTCATGAATTCGGGGGCGAGCGATTAGCGATTCTTCACGGAGGCGTACCACCAGATGATCGGGAGAGAATCAAAGCGGCGTTTCAGGCGCACCCCGACAGCTCGCCGGTTCGGATCTTACTCGCGACCGATGCAGCCTCCGAAGGAATCGATCTTCAGAATCACTGCAATTATCTGATACATATCGAGATTCCCTGGAACCCGAACGTCATGGAGCAACGTAACGGGCGTATCGACCGTTACGGGCAGAAAGAGCCGGAGGTGTACATTTGGCATCCGGTAGGAACGGGGTTTACAGCCAACGGTGACGCTATGGGCGTTAAGGTAGGCCGACTCGATGGTGACCTCGAGTATTTGATGCGCGCGGTACTCAAAGTCGAGGCGATTCGTCAAGATTTGGGTAGCGTCGGCCCCGTTATCGCTCAGCAGATAGAGGAAGCTATGCTAGGCCGAAGGACTGTTTTAGATACTAGCGGTGCCGAAGTGCGGGTGGCCCGTGCCAGGAAATTCGTTATCGCAGAGCGTAAATTGCAGGAAAAAATAACGCGTTTGCACGAAAAACTTATGGAGGCCAAGACCGATTTCCATTTATCCTCCGATCACATCGCTCGCGCGGTCTTCGTCGCTTTGGATTTGGCCGAAAAGCCGGCGTTAAAGCCCGTCTCACTACCGAACTCACCGGAGGGTAGCGTCTTCGAGGTTCCGGTAATGCCGGGTTCATGGGGACGAGCGACTGCAGGGCTCGAACACCCCCACACAGGAAAGAGGCGTCCCATCACATTCGACCACCATGTAGCGAAGGGAAGAGACGACGTCGTTCTCGCGCATCTCAATCATCGGCTCGTTCAGATGTGCCTGCGGCTTCTAAGAGAAGAGTTGTGGAAGCTCGACGATCTAAAGAAGCTGAATCGGGTAGCGGTCAAGGTTATACCGGATGAAGAATTGGATAACCCCGCTGTTGTAATCTGGTCTCGGCTCGTTATCAGCGGTGCGGACCAACGTCTTCTTCACGAAGAGGTTACGCTTTCAGGAGGCGAGCTTAAGCACGCAGGTTTCGTAAGAATTCCACAAATCGGGCGATTGGAAGCCTTGCTGGAATCGGCCGAACCCACAGAGCCGACTCCAGGTGTTTTCGATATCCTTCGAACGAGGTTCGAGCGCCAAGAGAGCGCTATCCGCTCGAGTGTAGAGGCACGCTCGAAGGACCGTTTGAGTGTTGTCGAAAATACGTTGAATAGGCGCAAAGAGAGTGAAATAAACGATATTTCAAGCGTACTCGACGAGCTCGAGAAGGCTATTCAGGCTGAACTCGAACAAGCTCCCCAACAACTGGTACTCCCTGGCCTCGAGGAAGCGGAGCGTTTCCAAATTCGTCGTGATCTGGATGCATTGAACGCCCGCTTGGCTCGCATTCCCGAAGAGAGAGCGGCGGAGGCCGCGGTAATAAAGCATCGTTATTCGGAATTGACCGAGCGCACGTTCCCGGTCGCGGTCGAATTCCTCGTTCCTCGTTCGAAGTCGGGAGGGATCTAGCGTGGCCAAGCTATCCCAGCACACAGAGTGGCTCTCTTTGGTCGAAGTTTCCGGACCGTTTCTAGCTGTCGCGGTATTAGAGAGAGTTTTCCCGCAGGGGCTAGATGTAGTGGCAACGCCGAAGCGCAAACGTATGCGCATGGCTTACGAAGAGTGGCTGGACGCGATCGACGAGAACGACCGGCAGCTACAGGAGTTGCATCATGCCTGGGTAGAACTCGTGCTCGCAGAGGTCTTGGAATACGAAGGCTCACTGATACGAGTAGACGACGATGAATCGCTAGTATATATTTCACGAGAGCATAACGGCTCCTTTACGCCCGACTTCGTACTCGGTAAGGGAAACGGTCGAAAACCGCATCTTTTAGTATCGATTCAGCCCCCTGGAGCCGATTTGGAAAAAGCCGAAGCAGGTGATAACTGGCCGGCATCTATCGTAGAGCGAATGACATTATTATGCCGTACAACCGGTGTTCGATTAGGGTTGATTACGAACGGTGAACGTTGGATGCTGGTTAACGCTCCTATAGGAGCAAGTTCGAGTTACATATCATGGCATGCGCGATTATGGCTTCAAGAACCGTTAACACTCAAAGCATTTCAATCGTTACTAGGTGTGCGACGTTTTTACGGTCCGGAAGACGAAACGCTAGAGGCCCTTCTCGATGCGTCTCTAGAGCATCAGGAAGAAGTGACCGATACGCTCGGCGAGCAAGTACGTCGGGCGGTCGAGGTGCTCGTGCAAGCGTTGGACAAAGCCGACCAAGATCGCAATCGAGCGCTTTTAAACGGCGTTTCACCGACCGAACTCTATGAAGCCGGGCTTACCGTCATGATGCGCTTGGTGTTCGTTTTATGCGCCGAAGAGCGTGGACTTCTCCTTCTCGGCGATCCTGCCTATGATCAATATTACGCAATATCGACGCTCCGCGGCCGTCTAACCGAAGAGGCGGATCATCACGGTGCGGAAGTTTTAGAGCGGCGGTACGACGCATGGTCACAGTTACTGAGCGTCTTTCGTGCGATTTTCGGTGGAGTCGAGCACGAAACCTTACGTTTGCCCGCCTTAGGCGGATCGCTCTTCGACCCGGATCGGTTTCCGTTTCTCGAGGGTCGCCTGAAGGATACTCGCTGGCGTGATACAATCGCCGTGCCGTTACCTATCGATAATCGAACCGTGCTCTTGCTTTTAGAATCACTACAAATACTCGAGCAACGTGGCGGCGCACTGTTGTTGTCATACAAGGCGCTAGACGTCGAGCAGATCGGACATGTATACGAAGGCCTCTTGGAATATACCGTCGAGCGTTTATCACATGTGACGTTAGGGTTGGAGGGCTCCAACAAAGCCAAAAACCCTAATCTCGGATTAGGCGACTTGGAATCAGCACGTCTCGATAGTGAAAAGGCGCTTGTCGAGCTAATTAAGGAAGCAACACAACGCAGTGAATCGGCGATCAGAAACGCTTTGAAAAGAGAGGCAGATGATACGACATATTCGAAAGTCTTGAACGCGTGCGCCGGCGAAGCTGAGCTCGCCAAGCGTATCCGGCCGTTCGCTCATCTATTGCGAACCGATGCATGGGGCGAATTCATCGTTTACGGAGCGGGTTCCTTCGCCGTCACGCTCGGCGACGATAGAAGGGATACAGGAACCCATTACACGCCAAAAGCTCTTACCGAGACTATAGTCGAGACGACTCTGAAGCCGATCGTTCATATCGGACCCGCAGAAGGTAAACCACGCGAGCAATGGATTCTCAAATCGTCAGCCGTGTTACTCGACTTGAAAATATGCGACCCTGCTATGGGTTCGGGAGCGTTTCTTGTTCAGGCGTGCAGATGGCTGGCGGAGAAGTTAGTCGAAGCCTGGAATAACGAAGAGGCCGCCGGGAAGTATATTGCCATCGATGGAGAGGCAAAGGACGACATGGGCAGCTATGATCCTATGCCCGATCAACTCGATGATCGTTTACTTATCGCGAGGCGCATGATCGCGGAGAAGTGTCTCTACGGAGTAGACAGAAACCCACTAGCGGTTGAGCTAGCCAAGCTTTCTATTTGGCTCGTAACTTTGGCCAAGGGGCGTCCATTCGGTTTTCTCGACCATAATCTGCGTTGTGGCGACAGTTTGTTGGGTATTAATCGGCTGGATCAATTGATCAGTATGAGTATGAACCCAGCAAGTGGCGCTCACCAGCTTCGAACTTTCGAGCATAAAGTAGAATCGGCGATTGCCGACGCAATAAAGCTTCGTAAGAAATTGCGGGACACTCCGATACGAGATATTCACGACGTGGAGGCCATGACACGGTTGGACCTAGAGGCGAGGAAGAAACTCGAGGCCATCGACCTTGTCGCAGACGCTATGATCGGTGAAGTTCTAAGTCTGGGTGGGAATACGAAGAGGCTGGAAGTCGCATTGAGCGCACTATCCATTACAACCGGCGATTTTCTCAGCGGAAAGATGCAGGTGGGAGAAGAGATCGCTGAACAAGCATTGGTAGCCCTCGCTACCGATTCGCCTAAAGATAGGATTCCGAGAAAACCTTTCCATTGGCCACTGGAATTTCCGGAGATATTTGTTGGAGAAGGTGGTGGCTTTAGTGCAATTATCGGCAATCCTCCGTTTATGGGTGGGCAGAAAATTACCGGTAGCCTAGGCACGTGCTATCGAGATTACCTCGTTGCACATATCGCTTTTGGAAAGAAGGGTAGCGTGGACCTCTGTAGCTACTTCTTCCTAAGAGTTGCATCGTTGATTGGTGAAGGCGGTCGGATGGGCCTACTGGCGACAAATACGATTGCGCAGGGCAATACTCGAGAAGTAGGTCTCCAGCAATTGGTGGAACGAGGATTTACTATCACCGAGGCAGTGGCGAGTGAGAAATGGCCAGGTAAGGCGAATCTTGAGGTAGCCATCGTCTGGATACAGAAAGGCGTGTGGGAAGGCGTTCATGCCTTAGGTGAGAAAAGGGTCGCTGGAATTACGAGCTATCTTACCACGCCCGGTGAGATAACGGGCGATCCTTATCGTTTGAAAGCCAATGAAGATAAATCGTTTCAGGGCTCCATTGTGCTGGGCATGGGGTTTGTTCTAGAGCCACATGTAGCGCAAGCTTTAATTAAAACGAATATCCGAAATTTGGACGTGATTTTTCCTTATCTGAATGGAGAAGACTTGAATTCTCGACCGGACCAGTCCCCAAGCCGTTGGGTTATTAACTTCTTCGATTGGCCACTTAAGCGTATGGCTCTAGGCATCACATGGGCTCAAGCGGATTCTAAGCAAAAAAAGCAGTGGCTTCAAGATGGTATAGTGCCCGTCGACTATCCTGATCCAGTGGCTTTTGATTATCCCGACTGCCTGCAGATCGTTGAGGCGAAAGTTAAGCCTGAGCGTCAGAAGTTGGAGGATAATCCGGATGGGAGAAGGCTCAAGAAATTCTGGTGGAAGTACTGTCGTTACAGACCAGGGCTCTATGTTACTGTTGGCTGCCTTGATAGGGTGTTGGTGCGTGCTCAAGTTAGCAGGACGTGGGCTTGGGCTTTTGTGCAGAAAGGAATTGTTTATGACGCGAAGCTCATCGTATTCGCATTCGACAGTTTCGATATGTTTAGCCTTTTTCAATCATCAATCCATTTTGAGTGGGCCGTAAAATACATGACTACATTGCGACTTGATATGAGCTATACACCTACTCGTCAAGCCGAAACCTTTCCTAATCCAAGTGAAAAAGAATCCTTAGACAAGGTCGGGAAACTCTATTATGATTTTCGCCAAGGTCTTATGCGGAATCGTGAGGAAGGGCTTACTACTATCCATAATCGCTTGAATAACCCGAACGAAAAAGATTCGGAGATTCAGCTTATGAGGCAATTACAAGCCGAAATGGACAATACTGTTGTTGCCGCTTACGGTTGGGATGACCTTATCCTTGATCACGGCTTCTATGAGACTAAACAAGGTTTACGCTATACGATATCGAGAGAGGCCAGCACTAAGGTGCTTCAACGCTTGCTAGAGCTGAATCATGAGCGCTATGAAGAGGAAGTTCAACAAGGTCTTCATGACAAAAAGAAAACACATAAGCGCGGTCGAAGTAAGTTAGTCGAAGATAACAATAATCCGACTTTACTTGAAGGTGATCTGGCGTGAAGATAATCCCGTTCGAAGATCTGGAGCGAACCGATTTAATAGTCGATGCTGTCTATGAAGGGGGTGGCGCTGGTTATTCTTTAGGCGATCCTATTTCTAGACTACTGCCTGGCTGCGGAAATCTCGGTGGCTTTCGACATTCTGGCCGCGGCGATCGAAAGAAATTCGTCGTTCTATTTACGAGCGGTGAAGATAAGGACTGGCCCGATAGCCTAGATCTAAATACCGGTAAGTTTATCTACTATGGGGACAACAAGACGCCTGGGCACGAGCTTCACGAAACGCATAAAGGTGGAAACCGGCTTTTAAGGAACGTGTTCGAGTGGACTCACTCGAATCCACCGAAGCGAGAACTGGTACCTCCGTTTTTCGTTTTCCAAAAATATCAAACGTCGAATAGTGCAAGATCGGTTCAGTTCAAGGGCTTAGCCGTACCTGGATTTTCTGGGGCGACTGCAACCGATGATTTGGTAGCTGTTTGGAAAACGTCTAACGGTCAGAGATTTCAAAATTACAGAGCGGTTTTTACCATACTAGATGTGCCCGTAATCCCTCGCGTATGGCTCGACGAGCTTGTGACAAGTTCTATTGATTATCAAATCACCCCTAAAGTTTGGATGGATTGGAAGGCGAACGGTAATTATAATCCGCTGATTTCGGAGCCAACGACGGTGATCCGATCAATAGAGTCACAGTCGCCTCAAAATGCCCAACAGGAAAGAATAGTGACGGCAATATATGAATACTTCAAGGACGAACCGAAAAGGTTCGAAGCGTTTGCGGCCAAAGTCTTCCAGCTGCACGATCAGAGGGTGATCATCGACGAGATTACTAGAGGTGCCGTTGATGGAGGCAGAGACGCGATCGGCAGATATCTCCTAGGCCTAGACGACGATCCGATTTATATGGAGTTCGCGCTTGAGGCCAAGTGTTATCGTCCTCCCGCAAGTGATCGAAACGCCAACTCGATTGGCGTAAGGGAGGTCGCGAGGCTAATCTCACGATTGCGTCATCGTCAATTCGGTGTTCTCGTCACGACATCGGTCGTGGCGAGACAAGCATACGAAGAGGTTCGAGGAGACAAGCACCCCGTTGTGTTCATTTGCGGCCGAGATATTGCCGAGATTTTGATTGGCAAGGGCTTTAATACACCAGAAATGGTCGCTAGGATGCTACGAAACGAATTTCCGAATTGAAAGGTCGGTAACGGATGACTGTAGAAATTGGGAAACATACGGATACGACTTCGCAAGTACCTAACGCATGGCTCGTGAGGCTCGGGAGCGACGTTTCGATGGACATGTTCTCAGTCGAGTTTAAGGGCGATTTGTCCAGATTATTTGATGTTCGGGAAGGAGACGTGTTTTTTTTCGCCGAGGATCGATCCGGACATCAGCATGCGATTGCCTTTGCTCGAGTTTTTCGTAAACGGTTGACATTGGAGACTACTACTGTCTGCTTTGATGGCTTTGTTTCGGCCGAGCCGAGGTACACGCTAGACGAGCTAGGCATAGCCGAAAAGAGCGCGGTAGTATCGCGTCTTGATTGGCCGGTATTCGAAGATATTCTGAAGAAAGTGGCTGGGCACGATTACTTGTCGTTTCCGACTTTAGCTGGCGATACTCCTCGTGAACAGACGCATATTAGGGAACTACTTCAGTATGCCGTCACAGACGATCTATTGGGTCCCGCGGATGGGCCGGAAGAAGAAATCATCGGCATGAGTGTTCGCGACCGTTATTTGGTGGGGAAGCTCGCACCGATATCGCCTGCAGAGGATAGGCTAGAAGGCTTAGAAGGCAGACAGAGTTTGGACGAGAATATCGCAGGCGAAGATCTCGCGCCATTCTCGGGACGACATCAACCTGGTGAGGAATTCAATTCTACGGAGGGTGCCCCCGATCCTGAAGGAGATGAAGTTCAGGAAATCGGTGCATCCAAGAATCAGTCCATCGTTCCATCATCGATGGGGCTGACATTCTGCGTCGATGGAACGGTCGAAAACATCGAGGTTCGTGCTGGTTGGGGCCGATACGAGCGAATCGATAGTGAGCTGATAGACGAAAAAAGAGAAAAGCCGTTTAAATGCTGGAAGCGAATACCATCCGGTGGAACCATAACGATCTCACTTGAAAAATCGACGATAGCGCCCCTCGCTGTCGACGAGGACTGTCCCGAGGTCATCGTTCAGGGAACGGTTAGTACGCCCCTACAGAACGGTGACCGACTAGTTACATTATTCCTTGTTAATACACAGATAACGCCTTCGCAAAGTCAGGATCGAGCATGGGTATTCCAGCCAGAAGTCGTGGTTCGAGACCCGGAAAACCGAGCGATTTTCCAGAGAAGGCCTGTTTTAAATATCGACGGTTCCGATAGCGAACGAGAATCGCTAGAGATGATTTACAGACGGCAGGTCGAATTCGCGGTGGGTCATGGTGTCTCGGTACATGCAAAAATCGCAGAGAGCGATAACGAGCGTGCCGTAGAGATACGAACAGACGTACTTCCGCAACACGAGGTTCCGATCACAGAACCACCTGGATTAGCTCCCGAAGACCGTCCTGCGATGCGCCGAATGATCGACGAAGGTTATTTCGATATGGAACGGCTCGCTGAAATCGGCCAAACGGAGCTAGTATCGGCGCTGAATGTTCTAATAGATGATTATCGCGTATGGATAGACGAGCAAAAGGATCGCATCGGGAAATCCGTGACGGGTTATGACAACACCGCATACGAAGCGATGGCCCGATGCGAGCAAATTCTTGATCGATTAATAGAAGGGATTGCCGTACTTGGTTCGGACGACGACGCACTCGAAGCGTTTCGCTTCGCTAATCGCGCGATGGCGTCGCAGCGTATTCATGGCATTTATGCTTTACGCAAAAGGCGTGGCGAAAGCCTTGATATCGAGTCGGTGAACGTTCGAAAGAATAGGTCTTGGCGACCGTTTCAGTTGGCCTTCATACTCTTATCGATTCCGGCACTCGCCGACCCCACACATAGAGATCGAACCGAGTCACTCGAAGCGTTCGCAGACTTACTCTGGTTCCCGACCGGTGGTGGCAAGACGGAGGCCTACCTCGGTGTCGCTGCTTTTGCAATGGCGATCCGGCGGCTACAGGGTAACCTCGGTGGTTTAGATGCGAGTCGCGGTTTAGCCGTAATCATGCGCTATACTCTCCGTTTGTTAACACTGCAGCAATTTCAGCGAGCTACAGCGCTTATTTGTGCAATGGAAGTATTGCGACGCAGCGAACCCGATAAAAAATGGGGAATAGAGCCATTTACTATCGGATTGTGGGTCGGCCAACGAGTAACACCAAATTCGACAGAAGAAGCACACAAAGCTATTCAAGCTGTTCGAGATGGTCAACGAAAGAGGCCCGGTTCGCCTGCTCAATTGAGCACTTGTCCATGGTGTGGCTGTGAAATCGTTGAAGGTCGAGATATAGAAGTGCGCCTTAAAGACGATATCGGAAGAACCCTGATCTACTGTGGTGACAAACTCGGCGAGTGTGATTTTAGCCGGAGTAAATCGAAAGATCTGGGTTTACCGGTTTTAGTCGTCGACGATGAAATCTATCGACGTCCGCCATCTATGTTAATAGCGACTGTGGATAAGTTCGCCATGATGGCTTGGCGGGGGCAGGTCCGCACACTTTTCGGCCGAGCTACTCAGGAATGTGAAAGGCACGGTTTACTTTGGCCGGATGCCGATTGCAATGGGAAGCATATTAAAAATATTAAAAAATCGCTCCCTGCGACTTCCGTTAAACAGATAATACAGATACGCCCGCCCGATCTCATCATTCAAGACGAGTTTCACCTGATTAGCGGTCCGTTAGGGACGATGGTTGGCCTATACGAGACCGCGGTCGACGAACTTTCTATGTGGGCCATCGGTGAAAAAATCGTAAGGCCCAAAGTTATCGCGTCTACTGCTACCGTAAGAAAGGCCGACGAACAAGTGAATAGCGTCTTCCTCAGAAACGTCGCGGTATTTCCGGCGCACGGACTCGACGTCGAAGACAATTTCTTTTCTGTGCAGCGTTCTATTGCGACTAAACCCGGACGGCGCTATATGGGGATTTGTGCACCGGGTAGTTCGCGACCCGCGGTACTGATTCGCGTTTACGTGGCACTATTGACGGCGGCACAGTCGCTTTTCGATCGTTTCGGATCGGCGGCCGATCCTTATATGACGCTTATCGGATATTTCAATTCGCTTCGCGAGCTGGGCGGTATGAAGCGATTGGCCGAGGACGATGTACAAACCCGTTGCTATCGTGTACAAATGAGCAAAGTCGCACGACCCGGGCTCGCTCAACGCGGTAGTTTCCTTGTAGACGAGCTGACGTCTCGTGTTTCCAGCAAGGATATCCCGGGTAAACTCGACCAGCTAGAGGTCAGATTCAAAAAAGATTGGGAAGCAGGTGAAACGAAGGCGGTAGACGTCGTTTTGGCGACGAACATGCTTTCGGTCGGTGTCGACGTCGATCGTCTCGGCTTGATGGTCATGAACGGACAGCCGAAAAACACGGCGGAATACATTCAGGCGACGAGCCGTATAGGTCGCTCTTATCCCGGTTTGGTCTGCACCGTGCTCACATGGTCTCGTCCGAGGGATCTTTCGCATTACGAAACGTTCGAGCACTACCACGCTACCTTCTATAAGCACGTCGAAGCTCAGTCCGTAACACCGTTCGCGCCCCGCGCTTTGGATCGCGGCCTCACGGGAACGATGGTAAGTCTGATACGTCTGATTGGAGATGAATTCAACCCGAATCTCGGGGCGCAAGAACTCGATAGCACATCAAAACCGGAAATCGGCGAAATCAAACGTGTCATTTCCGACCGAGCTTGGAAAGTAACTAATAAAAAGCCGATAAAAGAAATCGCTGAAGCTATGTTAGCCGATAGAGTGGATCGCTGGGCGAAGGAAGCGAATAAAGCAGGAAGAAAGTTAGGTTATGCGGCGAAACGAGGTCAAGGTGATATCGCGCCTCTGTTAAAAAAGCCAGGTCCTGTAGCCTGGGACGAGTTTACCGTACCCATGTCGCTTCGAGAGGTGGAACCGGACGTCAAGCTCATAATGGATGTAGCGATATTGCCGGATCCACCGAGTTGGCGGCCGAGAAAGACGGAAAATAAAGACGGGGGTGAGGTATGAGCACACATGCGGTAGGGCAAGTCAGGCCGAGTCAATTATTGTGGACGTATGGTCCCGGAGCACTCGTCGATTTACCGAATCTTTCTGTCGTCACTATGGGGTTGGATCGATGGGATACCGACAACTGTCACCCGGTCGAAGAGGCACGACTTCTTGCAGCCGTTCGTCGCGCTCTTGGGGCGCAAGTGCAGCACCTTCTCGTTCCACCGTTCACCCTTGAAGAGGCCGATCCGTTATCGGCGGAAGCGAAAATCGGTGTACCGGTAAGACCTTTTCCTCGTTGGTTTAGGTGCGTGAGGTGCGGTCTTCTCGCAGAATACGATTCCGGGCTTTTCAAGCTCAAACCAAATCCGTATTATCCGGAGCGAACGCATTTCGTTCATGAGAATTGCGAGAAAGGATCGAAATCCGACGCTGTGCCGGCGCGTTTTCTCTTGGCTTGTCGAAACGGCCACTTAGACGATTTTCCTTGGCACTGGTTCGTTCACGGTGGTTCTAACTCATGTAAAGGAACACTTCGCTTCTTCGAGAGCGGCGCCTCCTTGCAAACCGAAAACCTTTGGGTGAAATGCGACGAATGTGGTTCGGCTAAGTCCCTCGTACACGCTTTCGGAATGAAAGCGCAGGAAAGTCTTCCAGCGTGTCGTGGCAGACACCCACACTTGGAAGTATACGACGCCGATTGCAATGAGCAGCCGCGAGCCGTTTTGCTTGGCGCGACCAACAGTTGGTTCCCGGTCTCGCTCTCCGTATTGGCGATCCCCCTAGAAAAGAACCTATTATCACAGCTCATTCTTGATGGTTGGCATTTCTTCTCGGATGCCGAATCGGTCGACGAGGTCAAAATAATCATGAAGACATTAGGCAAGAGTAAAGGCGGAGGTCTGCCGGGCATCGGGAAGTACGATGCGGACGAAGTGTGGCGAGCGATACAAAGCAAGCGAGAAGGAGCGAGTTCCGATTCCAGCATAACGGAGGGGGATATCAAAGAGCCCGAGTGGGCGGTCCTTACTTCAGAGGATCCACCGTCCGATTGGCCGCATTTTTTAAGCCGAAAAGTCGATGTTCCAGCGAGTTATGATAACGTCTTCGAAAGCGTTCTGTTGTTGGAGCGTCTAAGAGAGGTTAACGCTTTGATAGGCTTTACTCGTGTCGAAGCGCCCGAAGAATCTCTAGACGCGGACGAACGTCCACCGATAGCGAGACTTTGCAGGGAAAGCCCAGATTGGGTACTTGCTGGTGAAGTGCACGGCGAAGGTATCTTCATTCGCTTTCGAGAAGCGGCTGTCAGCGAGTGGGAGAAACGCTCGTTCGTTCAAGGTCGAAATGAGAGACTCGCGAACGGTCATCGCGGTTGGAGGCACGCGCGGAAGTTGGCACCAGAAAAAGGCTATCCTGGAATACGCTATGCGATGATGCATACATTCGCACATTTACTTATTCGTGAACTAGCGCTGGAGTGCGGCTATAATGCCGCCAGTATCCGCGAGCGTGTCTATGCGAGCGAAGTCGCTGGTTTACCGATGGCCGGGATATTGCTATATACAGCGGCCGCAGATTCAGACGGTACGCTCGGAGGTCTTGTCGAACTCGGAAAGCCGGATAATCTCGGTCGGCTCATCAAACAAGCGCTCGACCGCGCATATGTCTGTTCGTCGGACCCATTGTGCTCAGAGCACGACCCAAGTAAAGACCGCTCGCTTCACTCGGCGGCATGCCACGCTTGTGTTTTCGTGGCGGAGACGTCTTGTGAACGTGGAAATCGTTATCTCGACAGGGCGCTATTAGTCGAGACTTTCGAGTGCCAGGACGCCGCTTTCTTCCCGAAGGAGGCGTAAATGAACGGTATTTGGAAAGCGATCGCGGAATTGAGCACCGAGCTTCACCCGGAGCGTATCGAAGCACTCGCAGCTAGAATAGCGAAACTAGGTTCCGCGAACGATTTCGAGAAAGCTAAGTCGAGCATCGGCTCGATAGCCGATACCGACGTGCTCGATCGTTTAGGTGAAGTGTGGAGGGCCACCTCCGATATTTCACCCTCGGAGCTCGCGGTATCTCTTCGTGCAGCTTCGGCAACGGCCAACTTGATTGGGAGTCGGGAAACGATCGAGATGGTATGGACAGGTCCCACGACCGGATTGGTACCGTCGAGACACACGGAGCAGGTTCTACTCGAAGTAATCGGGGCGGCGAGGCGAAGCCTTTATCTCGTAAGTTTCGTGGCTTATAATATCGGTGCGGTAGTCGAGGCTATACGGAGCGCGATCGACATGGGCGTCAAGGTCGACATTTTATTGGAAGCTTCGACGAGCCACGGTGGCACGCTAGATATCGATTCCGTGCGAATGTTCTCTCAGCAGATTCCTTCCGCGAATATCTATACATGGAGCCAAGCAGCCAAAGCCGCTAGCGAATGGACCGGTGTCGTGCATGCCAAATGCGCCGTAGCCGACGGAGAGTTGGCCTTTATCACAAGCGCGAACTTGACGATGGCCGCCATGGAGCGGAACATGGAACTCGGGGTAGTCGTGCACGGCGGTCATCTACCCGATCAGCTAGCGCGCCACCTGGAGGCACTCATCACGACAGGAATAATCGAGCGAGTTTGAATGGATACGGTAGATAAAGCGACGAGATCGAAAATAATGTCGAAAGTCGGCCAACGCGATACAGGCCCTGAAATGCGGCTTAGACACGCACTGCACAAGGCGGGTTATAGATACCGTCTCAACGATCGGCGGTTGCCGGGATCACCCGATTTGGTTTTCCCGAAATTTCATGCGGCTGTCTTCGTGCATGGGTGTTTTTGGCATGCCCATAGCTGCAAGACGGTGCCTTCTACGAGACGCGAGTTTTGGCTCGAGAAGTTTGCAGCGAACAAGGAACGCGATAAACGGAAAATCGATCAATTACTCGCTAGCGGATGGCGCGTGCTGGTCGTTTGGGAATGCGCCGTCAAGAAAAAGCGAGCGCAAGGATTGGATGAACTGGTTAGTCTGGTCACCGAGTGGTTGCATTCGGCACAAAGATACGGCGAGATAGATGCCGAACGAGCGAAGACCTACCTCGTTAGCTAAGAAAGCGTTATGCTATAGGCAATACCGTCCCCATAGATCCGGCAAAGTAAATTGCACGAAGTTAAAACCGTATTAAGGTAGTGAGATGGGCGATTATAACGAGCGCGAATACAAAATAAGTATCAACCCAAGAATTTTAGAGTTATTGGGCCCGAGTTTGTATACCAATATATATTATGTCTTGGCCGAATTGATCGCCAATGCTTACGACGCAAATGCTCATAATGTATACGTTATACAAACAGGCGATAAAATAATCGTCGAAGACGATGGAAGAGGAATGTCGTATAAGGACGGTGATATAGACATTTATCTCGATGTCGCCGTGGAGACTCGAACGACGAGCGATGACGTTTTTGTCGAAGGCACAGAACGCAAGAGAATGGGACGTAAAGGAATCGGAAAATTAGCCGCGCTTTCTATTTCCGACCGCGTATTGGTCATGACCCGGAAAGACGGTGAAGAGTCGGGTTTCGTTTTATCTAGACACGTTGGGGACGACAACAGGCTCGAAGCGTTAGCCGATGAGGATATACTCTTCGAGATAGTCGAAGGCAACGGTACTTCTATAGTAATGGCCAACCCTCAATACGAGCTGCATAAAACAACGACTGCCATAAAGAACAATTTGCTAAAAATCTTTCCTCTGGTAGGTCCCGATTTCAGGGTTCATGTTATAACCGATCATGGCAAATTCTCTGTCGATAGTTTCGATAAAGAGATCATCAAGGGGTTGGGCGCACTATTAATTTTAGGAGAGGAATTTCTGCATTTAGTCGATAATTTCGATCGTGATTTTGATGGTGAAAGCAAAGCCGAAGAACTGCTGGACGTGAGGGATTCAGAGAGTCGTCCTCTCCGACTTAAAACCAAAAGCGGAGAGGAAGGAGATTATGACTTAGTAATAAAAGGCTGGATAGGTGCCTATAGAACTACGCGAGACAGAAAAAAAGACGCCAACGACTTTCCCGATAATTTCATCTCCCTGCTCTCCAACGGCAAACTCGGTGAGTACAACATTTTACCGACGGTCGGACAGAATAAGCTACAAGAGGTTTACGTAGTCGGACAGCTACACGTCGATCTGTTCGAAGAAACGGAATTGCCCGATATGGCTCTAAGTAATCGTCAGGGATACAAAACGGATGATCCTAGATACAAGGAAGTAATCAGTTTTGTGAGAAGCGGTTTACTGCCCACTATTGTAGATATGAGAAACACGTGGGGCGAGCTTAACAAATACGAAAAGAACAAGGTAAAAGAAGAGCAAAAGAAAAAAGACGAGGATGAACTGCTAAAAAAAGTAGAAGAATACAAAGATACGACGTCTAGACGCGCCACCCAAAAAATTGAGAGCGAATTAGGCGATAGGACACCGAAGGGTATCAAAACGATAATCGAAAATGAAATGAATGAGTTCATGCCGATGCTCGGATTAAAAAAGAAGGTCGACGATCAAAAAAAGCGAATTCTGATTAGCCAAACCAAAAAGGATAAGACGTTGGCCGATATAGTCTACAAAATGTTATCGTTCAACAACGTACCCGATGAAGACATTATCTACACGAATTGCGACAATGAAGAGTGTAGAGTCCCGAATATGATGAATATTTTCGAGTATTTGCGCAAGTTTTTCGTCGATAGCGTTTCCGATAAGAAAATGTTCGTTATATACGTCACGAGCGATGATATGGCGAAAGCGTGGGGCGCCGTAACGGAAGTCGGTGCCGGGTGGATAACCCAAAGCGACCATGATATTTTCAATATCCACAGTCATGTGCCACAAGCGCCGCTCAACGTGGCTGCAGAATGGCAGACCAGTCAAAAAGACGGTGACGACATCATTATGAACTCGGTGGAGTTCGATAAATTTGTTGTAAAGATCATGGATATTTGCATGAATCTGGGATATAAAACTAAGGCTAAAGACGCCAATAAGGATGAGCTAAACAGATACGTCACCGTTGCTTAATCCTCATTCACTTAGTCATTGTTGAAGCAAAATGAACCTCAACTCCAAGCATTCATCGCAAAGGCACCAACCCCATTTGTTAGCTCTTACACTGGCAAACCGATCTTCGACAGTAAATAGGCATTTTTACCCCACCCAAAACCTAAATAAAATGGTAATCCCCCGGCTCTGCCGGGGGACTCACGGAGTTTGACAATTACGGGAATATACGCAAGCCTCCAATCTGTGAACCGCTTAAAGTTTACAGAAAAGGAGGCTTGCGTTGAACGACAACGAAAGTTTATGCCATAGCGTATGGGAGTGCAAGTATCACGTGGTGTGGATACCCAAATATCGACGCAAAGTGTTATACGGCGGGATTCGCAAATACTTAGGCGATGTGTTTCATAATCTATGCCAAACAGCGTGAGAGTACCGTGTTGGAAGGACACATG